>DATIUQ010000079.1:0-8304 GCA_035466775.1 Arthrobacter sp. | reverse complement strand
CGCCGGGTACGGGCACGACGGCGGATGCCCTCGCCGAGCGGGCCGTTGCCCGGCTGCTCTCGCGCCTCCGCGGCTAAGTGTCCGGACCGGGCGCCAGATACCGCGGCCGTTGTGCAGCAGGGCCATGCTGCGCTCCTGCCCAGTTGCTCCTGCCGACGCGCGCAGGGGTCCGGCGTGTCGCAGGGTTTTTACCCTGATGTTCGCTTGTAACTGGGAAGGAACGCGCCGCCCCGGGCTGTCAGGGCGCCCGTTTGCTCGCCTTGCCGTCCAGCCGGAGCGTGTCCGACCCGTCGCGGTGCACTCCGGAGGACCCCACATGCTTGGAACCCGTTCCGGGCCCGTTCTGGATGACGCGGACCAGCGCCACGCGAGGCCGCGGCCCAGCCCGTAGGGCCGTGGCCCGGGGGGTAACCGGGCAGGAACGCACCCGGTGCAGGTTGGAGGCGGAACGGCTACGCTCGGGAACATGACGCAGACCTGGGATCCGGGCCAGCAGGGAGTCCTGGAGCTTCCGTCCGGGCGGCTCATCCGCGGCCGCGGGCTGCTCCAGCCGTTTCCGGCCGGCCCGCGGCCCGAGTTTGGCCTGTATCTGCTGGGACGGCGCCCGGCACCAATGGCGTGGGATTCCCGGTGGGTCCGCTGGCGGGATTTGCGCCTGCCGGCGGACGACGCCGACACCCTGGACGCGCTCACGGAGGCGTGGCGCCGCTCCGAGACCGAGCGGGTTGAGGTCGCCTGCTGGGGCGGCCGCGGCCGGACCGGCACCGCCCTTGCCTGCCTTGCTGTCATGGACGGGATCCCGCCCGCTGAGGCCGTGGCCTTCGTGCGCGCCCGCTACCGCCGCGGCGCCGTTGAAACTCCGTGGCAGCGGAAGTACGTCGCCCGATTCCAGCGCCCGGAGGTGTGACCAGCAACTCCGCCATGAGGCGCCAGCCCGGAGCCCGTGACGGGTATTAGGGCACACAATTGGGTCTTTTTGTTTGCCCCGGACCGGCCTACCGTGGACGGACGGCGCCGCCCGGCCCGGGTGGCCGAACCCAATGGAGGAATATCCAATGACGACGCACGTAGCCGACTGCAGTGTGACCAATTGCTCCTTCAACGACCACTCCAACTGCAACGCCGCCGCCATTACCGTCGGTGGCGCTGAGGACCACGCCTCCTGCGCCACCTTCATCGATATCGGCGTGCACGGCGGGCTGCCTAAGGTGCTGGCCGACGTCGGTGCCTGCCAGCGTTCCGAATGCACGCATAACGACCACCTGATGTGTAAGGCCACCGAGGTGCATGTGGGTCCGGGCGTCGACAACGCCGATTGCCTCACGTACGCCCACAGATAGGCCGCGCAGGAAGGCTTGGCGGAGTCCTGCCAGCCATTTCCCCAGGGGAGGGTAGCCTCTTTGGCGAGACCCTATATCCCCGACCCAGGAGACACTCCTTATGGCTGCCGACAGTCCGACCATCCTTGCGACCTCCGGCGGCTACAGGCCAGGGGAGCGGACCCGCCTGGAATTCAACAAGCTGGTCCATCACGCCGTCGACTTGTCCGGCGTCACCGGGCGGGCGCCCAGGATCGCCCACGTCGGCACGGCCAGCGGGGACCAGCGGTGGTTCAACAACGAGATCAGCGAAGCCGGGAACGCAGCCGGCTTCCAGCTCACCCACCTGAACCTGTTCACCATGCCCAACGTTGCCAACGTCGAGGAGTACCTGCTCGGCCAGGACGTTGTGTGGGTCAACGGCGGCTCGGTGGTCAATCTCCTCGCCGTCTGGCGCGCCCACGAACTGGACACGATTTTCCGGCGGGTCTGGGAAGCCGGGGTCGTCCTGGCCGGGGTTTCGGCGGGTTCGATCTGCTGGTTCAATGGCGGGACGACCGACTCGTTTGGTCCCGAGCTGCGGGCCGTGAACAACGGCCTGGGGCTGCTCCCGTACGACAACGGCGTCCACTACGACTCCGAAGCCGCACGCCGCCCGCTCGTGCACCGCCTGGTGGCGGACGGAACCTTGGGCGAAACCCACTGCACCGACGACGGCGTGGGCCTGCTCTACCGGGGGACCGAACTGGTCGAGGTGGTCACCGAAACGCCCGGAAAAGCCGCCTACCGGGTGACGCTGACCCCGTCCGGCTCAGACGCCGGCGTGCTGGAGGAACGGCTCGAGCCGATTGCGCTCTAGGATCACCGGCTCACCCGGCAATCCAGCATCCGTGGACTCGGTTCGGGCCCCGGCCGCCGAACTGGAGGCCCTCGCACTTGCCGCCACGCGGGTCACAGCCCCCGGAGGGAATTACCCGTCGCCCTGCGTCAGGCGGTAGCGCTCGATCTGCTTGAGCCGGCGCAGGAGGCTGTCGCGCCGCGGGTGCGGGACGGCGTCGGCCGGTTCCGCGGTGAGGTCGATGTGCTTGGTGCCGTACTGCCAGAGCAGCAGGTCATCGAGGAGCCGGTCCGGGCCGGGGGAGTAGCGGTGGTCCAGGGCCCGGCGGACCTCGGTGATCCGGTTGGCGCTGAGCAGACCTGCCAGCTGCATGGTCTGGTTGAGGCCGTGGGCGGCCATCAGCTCGGCGGCCCAGCCCCAGTCGTCGTCGACCTTCCGGTCCACGTGCGGCAGGAGGGTGCGCCAGACGTCTCGGATGCGGTTCGGGGTGAGCTGCGCGGCGCCTTCGCCGTCCATGTCCCAGTAGCTGCGGACCTCCTCGTAGCGTTCGTGTAGGTCAGCGAACGCCCCCTCCACGGTTTCCAGCATGGCGGCGGTGGCGGTGAACTGGCGGTCGAAGTGCGGGGTCCAGGCGCGCGGGTCCTCGGCCTTGAAGCGGATGTCGTGCTCGATCTCGCTCCAGGCGTGCGCAAAGACAGTGCGGATCTGGCATTCGAAGAAGTAGCTGCCGTTCGGCGGGACGTCCGGGTTGAACGCCTGCTGGTACTCCTTGACGGCCTCGTTCTGGATGGTGCGCAGGATCAGGTGACGGCTGGAATAGCCGTACGTGCCGGACTCGATCGAGCCGATGTCCTTCTCGCGGTCGCCGCGGCAGTCGAAGAGCTGGCGCTGGCGCTTGATCAGGTTGGCCACCACCGCGTTCTCCGCCGGCAGCTTCGTGATGACGCGGACGCCCACCATGTCATTCAGGGTCCGGAACGGGTCCGGGAACTTCAACACCGGCGGACCGCCCGGCTCCAGCGGCTCCTCCGTCCGGGAAATCTTCTCGCGGAAGGATTCGACGGTCTTGGTGCGGCCGGTGACGAACAACGGCGTCACCTCGGTGCCTTTGAGCATGCTCCGCAGCGTCAGCAGGACCTCGCGGGTGACCAGCTTCAGGGCAGGGCGCACCCGTTCGTACAGTTCCACGTTTTCCTGCACGGACTCACGCAGGCCCACGTCCAGTCGATCCCAATTGCTCGCCATGCGTCCAGCTTACGGCCGAGGTACGACGGCGGATGGTCGACACCCGCGCGTCGGCAGCCCGCGGCCCGCCAACCCGGCCCGGCACGGCCTTACGCCGTGCCGCGCGGCGCTCAGGGTAGGCTCGGCACATGGCTGATGTGCGGCGTCGGGCATTAATCGCGGCCGCAGCGACGGTGACACTGGGGGCAGTCTCCGCCGCCTGTTCACCGGGCCCCAAGGAGGACAGTGTGAAGCGGCACAGGTACAGCTACGGCGATGACTCCAGCCAGTGGGGGGAGCTCTTCCTGCCGGATGCTGCCGCCACCAAGGGTGTGGTGGTGGTCATCCACGGCGGCTACTGGCGCTCCCAGTACGGTGCGGAGCTCGGCGAGCCCTTGGCCAAGGACCTTGCCTCGCACGGCATGGCGGCGTGGAACCTGGAGTACCGCCGCGCCGGCAACGGCGGCGGCTGGCCAAACACCTTCTCCGACGTGCTCGCCGGCATCGACAAACTCGGCGATATTGCCGGCGAACACGGCCTCCGGCTGGACAGGGTGGTGGCCCTGGGACACTCGGCCGGCGGGCACCTCGCGGTGTGGGCGGCGGGGCGGTGCCGCCTCGCGCAGCTCGGCGCCCCCGACGCGGACCGCCAGTTGCTGCGCAAAGACGACGACGGCGCGGTGCACCTAACCGGCGTCGTGAGCCAGTCCGGGGTCCTCAACCTCGCCGAGGCCGAACGGCTGAACCTGAGCAACGGTGCGGTCAGCAACCTGCTGGGCGGCTCTTCAGAGAAATACCCGAAACGGCATAAGTATGCGGACCCGATGAGCGCAGTACCACTGAAGATTCCCGTATATGCCGTCCACGGCACGGACGACGACACCGTTCCCGTGAGCCAGTCCGATTCCTACGCGGCTGCGGCCAAGTCCGCCGGCGCCCCGGTCCAGCTCCTGAAGGTCCCGGGCGACCATTTCGCTTTGATCGACCCGAAGGCTGCCGCGTACCGGAAGTGCCGCGAACTGGTGCAGACTCTGCTCGGCTGATCCCCGTCCGCCATTGCCACCCGCCGGTGGTAGCGTGGCGCCTATGCAAGTCGAAGTTCCCGCGGTTCTGCGCGCCCTGGCTGCGGGCTTCACCCGGTTCATCCGCGCGTTCGCGCCGCGCCATCCGGCCCAGGTGATCGTGCTTGGCTTCGCCGCTGCCGTCGCCGTCGGTACCGGACTGCTGCTGCTCCCGTTGGCCAAGGCGGGCGGCGGCGGGGCCAACCTCCTGGAGGCGCTGTTCACCGCCACGTCCGCGGTCTGCGTCACCGGCCTGATCACCGTGGACACGCCGGTGTTCTGGAGTGGTTTCGGCCAGGTGGTCATCCTGATCCTGATCCAGGTCGGCGGCTTCGGCGTGATGTCCTTCGGCACGCTGCTCGGGGTCCTGACCGCCCGCCGGCTGGGCCTGAAATCCCGGATATCCGCCGCCACCGAGACCAAAAGCAGCGGCTTCGGTGACGTCCGCCGCGTGCTGGTCGGCGTTCTGCTCATCAGCGTGGTCGTGGAATCGGCGCTGGCTGTGATTCTCGCGATTCGCTTCATGGCCGGCTACGGCTATGGCCTGGGCGAGGCGGTCTGGCATGGCGTGTTCCACTCGATCTCGTCCTTCAACAACGCCGGCTTCGCCCTGTACTCGGACAACCTGATGGGGTTCGTCGGCGATCCTTGGATCTGCCTGCCGATCGCCGCCGCCGTGATCATCGGCGGACTCGGTTTCCCGGTGCTGTTCGAACTGGGCCGGCAGTACCGGCGCCCGATCCACTGGAGCATGAACACGAAACTCGTCCTCGTCGGTTCGGCCATCCTCCTGGCCGGCGGGACCGTGTTCCTTACCGCCGTCGAGTGGGCCAACCCTGCAACCCTGGGCGGACTGCACCCCGCCGAGCGCGTGCTGGCCGGCTTCTTCCAGTCCGTCATCACCCGCACCGCGGGCTTCAACAGCATTGACATCACCCAGATGAACCCGGTGTCGTGGCTGGGAATGGACATCCTGATGTTCATCGGCGGCGGCCCGGCCGGCACTGCCGGCGGCCTGAAGATCACGACGTTCGCGGTGCTGTTCTTTATCCTCAGCACCGAGCTGCAGGGCGGCACGGCCGTGAACATCTTCGGCAAGCGCCTGTCCCGCGCGGTGCACCGCCAGGCCATTACCGTGGTGCTGCTGGCGATCGCCCTGATCGCCGGCTCCACGATGTTCCTGATGCTGATCACCGACTTCGGGCAGGAACGGATCCTGTTCGAGGTCGTCTCGGCCTTCGCCACGGTCGGGCTGTCCACCGGCATCACAGCAGGCATGCCGCCGGCCGGACAGCTCGTGCTGATCCTCCTGATGTTCGTCGGGAGGCTGGGCCCGGTCACGCTCGGCGCGGCCCTGGCCCTGCGTGAACGACCCCTGCTTTACGAGTACCCCAAGGAAAGGCCCCTCATTGGCTAGGAACATCTTCTCGTCCCACTCCGCCGGCGCCAGCGACAAGGCGTCCTCGGTGGTAGTCATCGGTCTGGGCCGCTTCGGCGGCTCGCTGGCCCTGGAACTGGAGGCACAGGGCACGGAGGTGCTTGGCATCGACGCCAGCGCAGAGATCGTCCAGTCCTACAACGGACGCCTCACCCACGTGGTCCGGGCCGACTCCACCAAGGAAGAGGCGCTGCGCCAGCTCTCGGTCCATGAATTCGACCGGGCCGTGGTCGGGATCGGCTCGGACATCGAAGCCAGCATCCTGACGACTTCCCGGATCCTGAAATTCCAGCGTCCCCAGATCTGGGCGAAGGCCATCAGCGAACCGCACGCCGAGATCCTGGGCCAGCTCGGCGTCGAGCACGTCATCCGGCCGGAACATGACATGGGCAAGCGCGTCGCGCACCTGGTCCTGGGCTCGATCCTCGACTACGTGGAATTCGAAGACGACTTCGTTATGATCCGCACCAGCCCGCCCTCCGCCGTCCGCGACCGTCCCCTGGGTGTGCTCGGACTCCGGGACAAGTTCGGCGTCACGATCGTGGCCGTCAAACGTCCCGGCGGCACGTGGGGCCATACGACGGCGCAAACGGTGCTCTACGACGACGACCAGATCATCGTCCAGGGCAGCAAAGCCAAGGCCGAGCGGTTCAGCACGATGCCTTGACCCACTAGACTGGGGTGCAGGTGCGCCGGGAAGTCTGGTCGGCATAGTTCTGTCGAGCCAACTTTTAGGACCCCGCATGAACACCACACCTCCCCCCGGCCCTCCTCCCGTCCGGTCCCGGCTTACCATCTTCGGCCGCGGCAGCTACGCCGAATCCCTCCGGATCGGCCAGATCCTCCGCAAGGAGACAGTAGGCGGCGCCCTGCTGGTCGCGGCAGCCGTGATCGCCCTCATCTGGGCCAACTCGCCGGTTTCGGAGAGCTATTTCGCCCTGCGGGACTTCAAGTTCGGTTACGAACCGTGGCATCTGGAACTCAGCCTGGGCGCGTGGGCGGCCGACGGGCTGCTCGCCATCTTCTTTTTCTTGGTGGGCCTCGAACTCAAGCGCGAATTCATCGCCGGGGACCTGCGGCAGATCAACAAATCCATCGTGCCGGTGGCGGCGGCGGTGGGCGGAGTCGCCATCCCTGCGCTGATCTACGCGATCGTCAACCTCGCCAGCCCGGAGACCCTGCGCGGCTGGGCCATCCCCACCGCCACCGACATCGCATTCGCCGTCGCGGTCCTGGCCATCATCGGCTCGCATCTGCCCAGCGCCCTGCGGATCTTCCTGCTCACCCTGGCCGTCGTGGATGACCTGATTGCCATCACCATCATCGCGGTCTTCTACACGAGTGACCTCCAGCCGATGCCGCTGCTGCTGGCGCTGATTCCCTTGGGCATCTACACGTACCTGGCGCATAAGTACCGGCGATTCTTCAAAATCAATGCCTCGGCCGCGTGGCTGATTCTGCTGCCGCTGGGCGCGGTCACGTGGGCCCTGGTCCACGCTTCCGGCATCCATGCGACGGTGGCTGGTGTGCTGCTCGGCGTCGCCATCCCCGTTCTGCGTTCCAAGGCCAGCGGAGGCCCGGAAGCCGGCCCGGGCCTCGCGGAGGTTTTCGAGCACCGGTTCCGCCCGATCTCGGCCGGCGTCGCCGTCCCGATCTTCGCGTTCTTCTCCGCCGGAGTGGCCGTGGGTGGCTGGGAGGGACTGGGAGCGGCGCTGACCGGTCCGGTGGCCGTGGGCATCATCATGGCGCTGGTCCTCGGCAAACCGCTCGGCATCATGGGTACCACCTGGCTGCTCACCAAGGTCACCAAGGCCCGGCTGGACGACAGCTTCAAGTGGATTGACGTCGTCGGGGTATCCCTGCTGGCCGGCATCGGATTCACCGTTTCGCTCCTGGTGGCCGAGCTGAGCTTCGGCCATGGCAGCGTCCACGACGACCACGCCAAGGTGGGAATCCTCGCGGCCTCGGTGCTGGCGGCCCTGCTGGCCACGGTGGTGCTGCGGACGCGGAACCGGCAGTACCGGAAAGCCGAGGAAGAGGAGCAGATCGACTCGGACCAGGACGGGATCCCCGACGTCTACCAGCAGGACGGAACCGCCCGGTAGCGGCGCGGCCGGCAGTTGCTCGTCCGGTAACGGGCACGCCGAACGGGCACGCCCGGCTGGCGCCGTCGTTCTCCATGGAAGCAGGCCTTGCGTTCATACCCCAGGGGGTTTGATCATGGAAGGTGCGCAGCCCGCCGCCTCCCGGCCGGCCGTGGCTGCGCAGACCTGCAGGAGGAAGTCATGGACGTCATCGTCATTGAGACCACGCAACTCGGAGACCGCAGCTACCTCGTCCATGACGGCACGTTGGCGCTGGTCATTGACCCGCAGCGGGACACGGACCGCGTCGAGGCGGCCGCCCGCGACGCAGGCGTCACCA
>DATIUQ010000078.1:0-19670 GCA_035466775.1 Arthrobacter sp. | reverse complement strand
GAAGCTCACCTTCCCGGCCACGGCCGGGCTGCTCGGCGGCGGGCAGCTGGTGCTGCACAACGCGTTCACCGCCTTCAGCGGCCCCGCCATTTCCCCTGCCCGGCCCGGAGCCGCGTCAGAACCGGCGGGGCATGCAGCGCCGCACCACCTTGGACCGATACCCCTGCCGGTCGGTGACGGCCAGCTCGCGGCATCCGGGCTGGACTCACAACTCGCCCTGCTTCCGCTGCTGATGCTTGCCGGCCACGCGCTGGCAACCCTCCTCTGCGCTGTCCTGCTCGCCAGGGGCGAGGCTGCCCTGTGGGCGCTCGCTGCGTGGCTCCGACCGCTGCTCGGGCTCCCGGTCCCGGTGGCGCCCGCAGCCGTGGCGGCACCTCCGGTGGCCACCGGCCGGCCGGCGGACTCCGCGCCGCTGCCGTGGCGGAACCTCCGGCGCGATTGCCGCCGCGGGCCGCCCGCCGCCGTCGTATTTTCCTGACTCATACCCGGCCGCGGCCACGTCTTTGCATGACATGCGGCCCGAAACTTCGGTGCCCGGATTACCAGCATCGCCGCCGCGCCATTTCCCCATTTTTTGCGTTGCCCCTGGGCAGCGCATGCCTGAAAGGCAACCCTGTGAAGACTTCTTCCCTGCCCGTCCTGCGCCGTACCCTCACTGCCACTGCCGTGGCCGGCGGAACCGCTGCCCTGATGCTCGCCGGCATTTCGGGCGCCTCGGCGCACGTCGGCGTCACCCCGGACAAGACCACCGCGAACTCCTACGCCCTGCTGACTTTCGGAATCCCGCACGGCTGCGAGGATTCGGGCACCACCAAGGTGACCATTACCCTGCCCGCCGAACTCAACGATGCGCAGCCCACGGTCAACCCGAACTGGACTGCCGAGAAGGTCACGGAACAGCTGGCCGAGCCGACAAAGCTCGCGGACGGCACCTCCATCACCAAGCGGACCAGCCAGATCGTCTACACCGCCAAGGCGCCGCTGGAACCCGCCCTCCGCGACGCCCTGGTGCTCTCCGTCAAGCTGCCCGATGTTGCGGGCAAGACCCTGTACTTCCCGACGCTGCAGAACTGTGAGGTCGGCCAGACCGACTGGTCCCAGCTCCCCGTCGAGGGACAGGATCCGCACTCGCTCAAGGCACCGGCGCCGTCCGTGACGGTCACGGCTGCCGCTGCCGCCGACGGGCACGCTGCCCATGCCGCCAGCGCTTCGGGCACCACCCCGGAGGCCGTCCAGGCCGCTGCGGTGAAGGACGACGGCGCCCAGGCCCGCAGCTGGGCGGGGCTGGTGGCCGGCGTCGGCGGCCTGGCCCTCGGCGGCCTCGCCCTGGCCCGCAGCCGGGGCACCAAGCCGGTTCCGGTCCGGGCTTCGGCACCCGGCTCCGCACCCAAGGAGTAGCTGACCCCGATTGATGCCCGGAAATCACAATCCGGGCATCAATCGGGCGCGGCCGTCGTGGCATCGTTGACTCAGGCCACAACGGGCACGAAGGTGGTGCCATGACGGCTCAGCGAATCAACAACAGACTGGCATTTACGACGGCGGCAGCCGCGGCAGTGCTCTTCCTTGCCGGCTGCGGCGCCGGCACGCCGCAGGCCCAGACGTCCAGCACCCCGGCGGCCTCCCCCTCCAGTTCCGCGAGCCAGCCCGCCGCCGCCGGCGCGGCCGCAGGCCCCGCCACCTCTACTCCCGCTTCGGCGGCGCCCGCGCCCGCCGGCCCGGCCCTGTGCAAGGCCGCCGGCCTGACGGCCACCACCGATTCCACCGGCGGCGGCGCGGCCGGCAGCGTCTACATGCAGTTGCTCCTGACGAACTCAGGCACCGAACCGTGCATGCTGTTGGGCTTTGCCGGCGTCTCCCTCACCGCCGGTGCCGATGGGGCCCCGATCGGCGCCGCAGCGGCCCGGGACACCACCCCCGCCACCGAGGTCCTGCTCGAACCGGGGCAGGCCGGCGCCGCCACGCTGCGCTACACCCAGGCCCGCAACTACCCTGACTGCACGGTGGTACCGGCGGCCGGCTTCCGCATCTACCCGCCCGAGGACACCGCCTCGCTGTTCATCGCCCAGCCCCGGGACGCCTGCAGCAACACCGGCATCAACCTGCTCACCATCGGCGCTTTCCAGGCCCAGTAACTCCGGACCCCGGGCCACGGTCCGCGGGACGGCCCGCCATTTCCTGTCGTTGCCTTAGGGCATGATGGAGGAATGAAGGGGCAGCACGCCGGCGGCACACTCGAGGCAGACGCCATGGACCGGTTCAGCCGGCCGACCCGGGACTGGTTCCTGGGTGCCTTCACGGCGCCCACCCCGGCCCAGAACGGCGCCTGGAATGCGATCTCCTCCGGCGCGCACGCGCTGGTGGTCGCTCCGACCGGTTCCGGCAAAACGCTTGCGGCCTTTCTCTGGGCGCTCGACCGGCTGCTCGTCTCCGCCCCCGCCGAGCCCGAGTCGCTGCCCGGCCTGGACACCGCAAAAGGCACCCGGCGGAAAGCGCCCAAACGCAAGACCAGAGTGCTGTACATTTCGCCGCTCAAGGCGCTCGGCGTCGACGTCGAACGCAACCTCCGCGCCCCGCTGATCGGGATCACGCAGACCGCCAAACGCCTGGGCCTGCCTGCGCCGCTGATCACCGTGGGCGTCCGTTCCGGCGACACTCCGGCGTCGGACCGCCGCTCGCTGCTGAGCAATCCTCCGGACATCCTGATCACGACGCCCGAATCGCTGTTCCTGATGCTGACGTCCAAGGCGCGGGAGACGCTGAGCGAGGTGGACACCATCATCGTCGACGAGGTCCACGCCGTCGCCGGCACTAAGCGCGGCGCGCATCTGGCCGTGTCGCTGGAACGCCTCGACGCACTGCTGCCCCAGCCGGCCCAGCGGATCGGGCTCTCGGCCACCGTGGAGCCCAAGGAGCTGGTGGCGCAGTTCCTCGCCGGCTCCGCGCCGGTGGAGATCGTGGCCCCGCCGTCGAAGAAGAACTGGGACCTGACCGTCTCGGTGCCGGTGGAGGACATGTCCGATCTGCAGGGTGCGGCCGGCGCGTTCGACTCCGGCCCGGCCTCGGGGCTGCAGCCGCAGGCCTCGATCTGGCCGCACGTCGAGGAAAAGATCGTGGACCTGGTGCTGGCCAACCAGTCCACGATTGTGTTCGCCAATTCCCGCCGTCTCGCCGAGCGGCTGACCGCCCGGCTCAACGAGATCTACGCCGAGCGCCAGCTCATGGACACCGGCGGCGGCTGGGCCGAGTTTGGTGCCGGGGCGCCGGACTTCGAAGCCGTTCCGGCGGGAGCGCCGGCGGGAGGGGCTGCCGGGGTGCCGGGGCCGGGAGCCCCGACGTCGACGGCGACGCCGGCCCACATGATGGCGCAGGCCGGCAGCACCGCCGGCGCGGATCCCGTCCTGGCCCGCGCGCACCACGGCTCGGTCTCCAAGGACCAGCGGGCCCTGATCGAGGACGACCTGAAATCCGGCCGGCTGCGCTGCGTGGTCGCCACGTCCTCCCTGGAACTAGGCATCGACATGGGCGCCGTGGACCTCGTGGTCCAGGTGGAATCCCCTCCGTCCGTGGCCAGCGGGCTGCAGCGGGTGGGCCGCGCCGGCCACCAGGTCGGCGAAGTCTCCCAGGGTGTGCTGTTCCCCAAGCACCGCGCGGACCTGGTGCACACCACCATCACGGTGGAACGGATGCTCGCCGGCAAGATCGAACGGCTCTTCGTGCCCGCGAACCCGCTGGACATCCTGGCCCAGCAGACCGTTGCGGCCACGGCGCTGGGTTCCATCGATGTGGAGGACTGGTTCGCCACCGTGCGGCGGTCGGCCCCGTTCGCCTCGCTCCCCCGTTCCGCCTTCGAGGCCACCCTGGACCTGCTCGCCGGCCGCTACCCCTCGGACGAATTCGCGGAACTGCGGCCCCGCATCATCTGGGACCGGAACGCCGGCACCATCGAGGGACGCCCGGGCGCGCAGCGGCTGGCCGTCACCTCCGGCGGCACTATCCCGGACCGCGGGCTCTTCGGCGTCTACATCATCGGCACGGAAGTCGAAGGATCCGGTTCCTCCGGAGCCGCAGGGTCCGGAGGCGGCGACGGCAGGGCCGCCAGCCCGGCCGCGGCCGCGGCCAAGGGCGGCCGCCGGGTCGGCGAACTCGACGAGGAGATGGTCTACGAATCCCGCGTGGGGGACGTCTTCGCCCTGGGTGCCACCAGCTGGAAGATCGAGGACATCACCCACGACCGCGTCCTGGTCTCCCCTGCCTTCGGCCAGCCCGGGAAGCTCCCGTTCTGGAAGGGCGACTCCCTCGGCCGCCCGGTGGACCTGGGCCGCGCCCTGGGGGCATTCGTGCGCGAACTGTCCGCGTCCGACGTCGGGCCGGCCACCGAACGCTGCAAGGCCAGCGGGCTGGACGATTTCGCCGCCAACAACCTCATCCAGTACCTCGGCGAGCAGAAGCTGGCCACCGAGGTGGTCCCCAGCGACACCACCCTGGTGGTGGAGCGCTTCCACGACGAGCTCGGCGACTGGCGGGTGGTGCTGCACAGCCCGTTCGGCATGCCGGTGCACGCGCCGTGGGCCCTCGCCGTCGGGCAGCGGCTGCATCAGCGCTACGGCATGGACGGCTCCGCGATGGCCGCCGACGACGGCATCGTCCTGCGCGTTCCCATGATGGAGGACGAGCCGCCCGGGGCCGAGCTGTTCCTTTTCGACCCGGAGGAACTCGAACAGATCGTGACGGCGGAGGTCGGCGGCAGCGCCCTCTTCGCCTCCCGCTTCCGCGAGTGCGCCGCCCGGGCCCTGCTCCTGCCCCGGCAGAACCCCGGCAAACGGCAGCCCCTGTGGCAGCAGCGCCAGCGCTCCGCCCAGCTACTGGACGTCGCCCGGAAGTACCCCACGTTCCCGATCGTCCTCGAGACCGTCCGCGAATGCCTGCAGGACGTCTATGACCTTCCGGCGCTGAAGGACATTGCGGCGTCGATCGAGCGCCGCGAGCTGCGGATCGTGCAGACCACCACCCAGCAGCCTTCGCCCTTCGCCAAGTCCCTGCTGTTCGGCTACGTCGCGCAGTTCCTTTATGAGGGCGATTCCCCGCTGGCCGAGCGCCGGGCCGCGGCCCTGGCACTGGACTCGACCCTGCTCAACGAGCTCCTGGGCCGGGTGGAGCTGCGCGAGCTGCTCGACGCCAAGGTCATTGACGCCACAGAGCGGGAGCTGCAGCGGCTCGCGCCGGACCGGAAGGTGCGCGGGCTCGAAGGGGTCGCGGACCTGCTCCGCCTGCTCGGCCCGCTGACCCCGGAGGAGGTCGCGGCGCGACTCGAACCGGCGGTTGAGCCCGGGGCGGCCGGGCTGGCTGCAGTGGCCGGGCCTGTCGAGGATGCCGGGCCTGGCGAGGCTCCGGAGGGCGGGGCGCAGGAGGTCGCGGCCGACGTCGCCGACGCCGCCGCGCACCTCGTCGCGCTCCACCGCGCCAACCGTGCCATCAAGGTCAACGTCGGCGGCGCCGAGCGCTACGCCGCCGTGGAGGACGCCGCCCGCCTGCGCGACGCCCTCGGCGTCCCGTTGCCGATGGGGGTGCCGCTGGCGTTCATCGAGCCGGTCGCTGATCCGTTGGGCGACCTCGTCTCGCGCTATGCCCGCACCCACGGGCCATTTACCTCCGCCGAGGCGGCCGCCCGGCTGGGACTCGGCGTCGCCGTCGTCGGCACCGCACTGAAGCGGCTCGCGTCGGACGGACGCGTGGTGGAAGGCGAGTTCCGCCCGCACGCCACGCCCCCGCCGGCCCCGATGCCCGCCGACGACGAAGGCGGCGCCGAAGGCGACGCGGTCTCCGGCGCCGCTGCCCCCGCGGCCCCGTCGCTGGCCGGCGTCAGCGAATGGTGCGACGCCGAAGTCCTGCGTAAGCTCCGCCGCCGTTCGCTCGCCGCGCTGCGTGCCGAGGTGGAGCCCGTGGACGCTGCCGCGTACGGCCGGTTCCTGCCGGCCTGGCAGAACGTCCGCGTCCCGGGCAAGCGCGGGCAGTCGGCGCTGCGCGGACTGGACGGGATCATCACCGCCGTCGACCAGCTCTCGGGCGTGCCCATTCCGGCCTCCGCCTGGGAACCGCTGATCCTCGCCGGGCGGGTGTCGGACTACCAGCCCGCCATGCTCGATGAGCTCATGGCTGCCGGCGAAGTGCTCTGGTCCGGCGCGGGCTCGCTCCCCGGCAACGACGGCTGGGTGAGCCTGCACCTGGCCGATTCCGCCGACCTGACCCTGAACCCGGCCATCGACTTCGAGCCCGGCGACGCGCAGCAGCGGCTGCTGGACCACCTGCGCAACAACGGCGGCGGTTATTTCTTCCGGCAGCTGACCGAGGTCGCCGGGGGCATGGACTCGGTGCTCAGCGACCAGGACGTCGTCTCCGCGCTCTGGGACCTCGCCTGGGCGGGGCGGATCACCGGCGACACCTTCGCCCCGGTCCGGGCGATGATTGCCGGCGGCCACACGGCGCACCGGCAGGTGGCCCGCGCGCCGCGGGCCCGGGCTCCCCGGATGAGCCGGCTGGGACGCGCCCACGGGACCGGTTTGCTTGGGTCCCCCGGGCTGACCGGAGGTCGGTACGGCTCCGCGACCGGCACGGCTCCGACTCCGCCGCTGGCCGCGGGCCGCTGGTCCGCCCTCCCCGCACCGGAACTGGATGCCACCATCCACGCCCGGGCCACCGCGGAACTCCTCCTGGACCGGTACGGCGTGGTCACCCGGGGTTCGGTCATGGCCGAGAACATCCTGGGCGGTTTCGGCCTTATGTACAAGGTCCTGGCCCGGCTGGAGGAAGCCGGCCGGTGCCGCCGCGGCTACTTCATCGAGCACCTTGGCGCGGCCCAGTTTGCCGTGCCGGCGACCGTGGACCGGCTACGCTCGTACGCCGAGGACACCCAGTTGCACAAGCCCGAGCCGGTGGCTCTGGCCCTCGCCGCGACGGACCCTGCCAACCCCTACGGCGCCGCCCTGCCCTGGCCGGCCCTGAGCGTCGAGGCGGGAACCGGACACCGCCCGGGCCGGAAGGCGGGTGCCCTGGTGGTGCTGGTCGACGGCGCCCTGGTCCTGTATGTGGAACGCGGCGGCAAGACCCTGCTGGCGTTCAGCGAGGACTCGGAGGTCCTGGCTGCGGCCGGCGCCGCCCTGGTGGGCGTGGTGACCCGCGGCGCCGTGGACAAACTGATCATGGAAAAGGTCAACGGCCACGGCATCCTGGACACGCCCGTCGCCGCCGCCCTGGCACATGCCGGGGCCTACTCCACGCCGAAGGGACTGAGGATCCGTGCCTGAGGGCGATTCGGTCTTCCGCGCGGCAGCCCAGCTTCACGCCGCCCTGGCGGGCCAGCAGCTGATCTCCTCCGATTTCCGCGTGCCGCGGTTCGCCACCCTCAAACTGGGCGGCTGGACCGTGACCGAGGTGGTCCCGCGCGGCAAACACCTGCTCATGCGGGTGGAGGGCCCGGCCCGGCAAGGTGGCATCCCGGCCGAACCGGACCGGCTGACGATCCATTCCCACCTCAAGATGGAAGGCACTTGGCAGCTCTACCCTCCGGGCGGCCGCTGGCGGAAGCCGGGCTTCACTGCCCGCTGTGTGCTGCGCACCGCGTCGGCAGACGCCGTCGGATTCTCGCTCGGCATCCTCGAAGTGGTCCGCACCTCCGAGGAAGACTCCATCGTCGGCCACCTGGGCCCGGACCTGCTGGGTCCGGACTGGGACCTGGCCGAGGCGGAGCGGCGGATCCGCGCCGCGCCGGACGTCCCGGTCGGCGTCGCGCTGCTGGACCAGCGGAACCTCGCGGGGATCGGCAACATCTACCGCTGCGAGGCCTGCTTCCTTTCCGGCGTGCACCCGGCGGCGCCCGTCTCGGCCGTGCCTGACGTGGCCGCGATGATCACCCATGCCAAGCTCCTGCTGGAGGCCAATCTGGGACCCGGGCGCCGGACCACGGTCCTGAACCCGCGCGGTGTTGCCGTGGGCCGGACGTCAGGGCTGCCCGGCTACTGGGTCTACCGGCGCGAACACCAGCCCTGCCTGAAGTGCCGGACCCCGGTGCGGCGCGGTGTCCTCGCCACGGCCGCGGGCACGGAGGAACGGGACATCTACTTCTGCCCTGTGTGCCAGCCGGTGCCGGGCGCGGGTTAGCTCCATGCGGCGGTCTACGGCGCGGCGACCGCCGGGCCGGCTGCCGCCACCGGGAGCGCGGGTTCCTTCAGCTCCGGCACGGTGAACCGCGGCAGCAGGAGCTGCACCAGCGGGCCGATCGCCAGGGCGTAGAGCACGGTCCCGACGCCGACCGAACCGCCCAGGAGCCAGCCCGCGGCGAGCACCACAACTTCAATGCCGGTGCGGGACGTCCGCACGGACCAGCCCGTCCGCCGCGCGAGTCCGGTCATGAGCCCGTCCCGCGCCCCGGGTCCCAGCCGGGCCCCGATATAGCAGGCGGAGGCGATGCCGTTGAGCAGGATGGCGCCCGCGAGCATCCCGGCCTGCCCGCCGAGGTGGGAGAACTCGGGGATCAGCGCCAGTCCGACGTCGGCGAAAACGCCCACCAGCACGGCGTTGCACAGGGTGCCGATGCCGGGCCACTGCCGCAGCGGAATCCACAGGAGCAGCACGAGGAAGCTGACGATCACCACCACCGTGCCAATGCTCAGTCCGGTCTTGACCGCAAGCCCCTGGTGGAACACGTCCCAGGGGTCCAGGCCGAGGCCGGCGCGGATGAACATGGCCAGGGATATGCCGTACATGGCGAGGCCGATAAGGAGCTGGAGGAGTCTGCGGGGCATCATGGACCCCATCCTCCCGGAAAACTGGCCTTGCATTCCATAGCCAGTTTGAAATACTGGCTTTGTGTCCGGATCCCTGAACCCCAGCTCGCTGGCCCGACTGCTCGGCGAGTGGAACCTCGGCGCGGCACCCGCCTACCGGGAGCTCGCCGACGTCGTGCGCCTCCTGGTCCTGGACGGCCGTGTGCCGCTCGAGGTTGCGCTGCCCAGCGAACGGGCGCTCGCCGCGACCCTCGGCATCAGCCGCACGACGGTCACCGCCGCGTACTCCCTGCTGCGCGAGCAGGGTTTCCTCAGCAGCGGCCAGGGCAGCCGCGGCCGGACGTGCATCCCGCTGGCCGGGCCGCGTGGTGGCGGCAGCGGCGGGGCGAACCTCAGCGGCGCTCCGGGCCTGGCCGTCCCGGATGGAATCCTCGACCTCGCCTACGCCTCGCTGCCGGCCAGCGGCGAGGTGGTGCACCGTGCGTTCGCCTCCGCGCTGACCGAACTGCCCGCGCTGCTGCCCGGGTTCGGCTACGACGCCCTTGGCGTGAATCCGTTGCGGGAAGCCATCGCCGGGCACTATTCGGCCGCCGGTGTGCCCACCAGCGCGCAGCAGATCCTCGTGACGTCCGGCGCGCAGCACGCGCTGAACATCGTGCTCCGCACACTGGCCGGGCGGTCCGACAAAGTCCTGGTGGAGCATCCCAGCTACCCGAATGCGATCGACGCCATCCGGGCCGCGGGCTGCCGGCTGGTGCCGGTGGCCATGCCCGTCGCCCGCTCCGCCATCCAGCCGGGATCAGCTTCCAGCGGCCGCCCCGGCTGGGATCTGGAGGCCATCGAGACCGCGCTGATGCAGCAGCGGCCCGCCATGGCCTACGTTGTTCCGGACTTCCACAATCCCACCGGGCGGCTGATGTCCGATCCCCAGCGGCGCCGGCTGGTCCGCGCCGCAGCAGCCGCGGGAACAGTCCTTGTCGTCGACGAGACGCTGCGGGAGCTGAACCTCGACGGCGTCGCTTCCACACCGCTGGCCGCCTTCAGCCCCGCCGTGGTCTCCATCGGCTCCCTCAGTAAATCGCACTGGGCCGGGTTGCGGACCGGCTGGATCCGGGCCGATGCATCCCTCATCCAGCGGTTCGCCGCCGCCCGCACCACCATGGACCTCGGCGGCCCGGTGGTGGAACAGCTCGCGGCGGCCCACCTGGTCAACGCCCTCTCCGAACCGCTCCCGGCCCGGCTGGCCACCCTGCGGGACAACCGCGACGCCCTGCTGGACCTCATTGCCGGACACCTGCCGGACTGGCAGGGCGAACGGCCCGACGGCGGCCTGTCGGTGTGGTGCCGCCTTCCCGCCCCGATCAGCACCGCGCTGGCCGTGGTGGCTCCGGACTTCGGCATCCGGCTGGCGGCCGGTCCCCGCTTCGGCACAGGCGGCGCCTTCGAGCACTACCTCCGGGTGCCGTTCACCCTGCCGCCGGAGCAGCTGGAAACCGCCGTGCGGGCCCTGCGAGCTGCCCAGGACAAGCTGGCGGCTTCCCCGCAATTGCGGCGGAACGTCGGGGCCCCTCCCGCGGCGGCCATCGCCTGAGCCGCGGGCCCTACTCGACGGTTCCCTGCCGGCTCGACGCTCGGATACGTCGAGTGGGCGCGGAACCGTCGAAACGGCGGGGCGGGAGCGGGAGGAGGCCGGGAAGCAGGCCTAAGCGTAGACGTTCTCGAGGAACCCTCCCCAGGCCTTCGCCGTGGTTTCGGAATCCCCGCTGCCGCTGAAATCGTGGACGGTCATGCCGACCGTGGCGCCGAAGGCATTGCGTCCGAAGAACCGGTACAGCGTGTCCGCGGTGCGCAGGCCGAGGAAGTTCTCGTTCTCGAAGTCCACCTCGCCCGAGAGCCTCCCGACGCCGTCGAGCTCAAGCTCCACGGTGCTGCCGGCCACCGTCCCCTCAACGCCCAGCGCCTTCTTGAGCCGCACAAAGCCGTCCGGCGCCGCCGAGGAGGCAGGGGCCTGGATGTCGGTGAAGACCACGGGCTTCCCGTCGAAGTACCGCAGGTACTGGCCGAGGGTGTGCAGGTAGAACTCGGTGTGCTTGCTGGCGCCGTCGTACTGCGTGTCCCAATCCTCGGCGAAGATGCCGCTGTGGACGTAGTGCAGCCGGGCGCGGCCGCCGTCGAGCGGTTCCAGGACGTGCTCGAGCTGGTTGAACCAGCCGTCCGGGCCGTCCATCCGGGACACCAAATGGGCAGGGTACTCATCCACCGTCCGCACGGCCGGCCACTCGTCCGTGGGAAACATCCACGCCGGGGTGCCCGCGGTAACGGCTTCCCAGACCCGCTCGGGCGTGCCGGGCAGTTCCGTGTCCACGGTGATTTCGAAGTTCCGCTTGTCAGTCATTGTCCTGCTCCTTAGCTGATGGGGTTTTGGGTGATGCCTTGGGTGGTGTCTTGAGGGAAGGGTGAAGGGCGACGACGAGGCGGTGCTTGCGTCCGGCGCCCGCGGCGCCCGACCCCTTGGCCGCCGGTCCGCCGTCGTGGTACTTGTCCACGAGGCGGGTCACGGCGACGCCGAGTTCCTCGGCGAAGGCGGCCCGGTCCGCAGCCGTCCGGAAGGTGATCTCGCCGTCGATGGCGAAGGTGGCCAGCGGCTGTTTGGCCGCTGCGGCGCCGGCGATCAGCCGGCCCGTCTCCTGGACCATGCGGCTGGCGAGCGCCAGCAGCCAGAAGGCCGAAAAGCGGTCGGAGAACCGGTGCGGATCGGGGGCCACCGACGCCAGCGCGGCAGGGGAAATGAGGTACGAGGCCGCACTGGCCCGCACGATGCGCTCCGTGACGTTGCCCTTCCGGCGCTCCTCCACCAGTTCCACCAGCCCGTGCCGTTCCAGGGCCTTGAGGTGGTAATTGACCTTCTGCCGCGGCAGGCCGACTTTGGCGGCGAGCTGCGTGGCCGAGCCGGGCTCGGCAAGTTCCATCAGGATGCGGGTCCGGATCGGGTCGAGCGATGCCTCCGCCGCGGCCGGGTCCTCGATCACTTCGATGTCCAACATGCTTCCAGTGTGGCCACCGACAGTTTTATTTGTCAAGAACTTTTTTACCGTCGGCTCCGTTTCGACGGTTCCCTGCCGACTCGACGCGCGGCAACGTCGTGTGGGCACGGAACCGTCGAAGCGGCGGAGGGGCAACGGCGGCGCAGGCACGGCAAAGTAGAATGGACCGGTGATGCAATCCCCCCTGCCCGTGCGCGACGGCGTCAACGCGACCCGCCTCCGCCTCCCGGACGAGGGGCCGTGGGACACCGCGATGGACTACATGATGCACCGCTGGGGCCACATCGACCCGCAGGGCATCGAGGACCGCTTCGACGCCGGCGAGATCGTGGGCGAGGCCGGCGTCCCCCTGGACCGGGCCACCCCGCTGCGGAACCACACCTTTATCTGGTACTACCGCAGCCTGCCGCCGGAGGAACGGATCCCGGTCGAGCTGACCATCCTGCACCAGGACGAGCACCTCCTCGTGGTGGACAAGCCGCACTTCCTGCCCACCACCCCTGGCGGCACGTATATCCAGGAGTCCGCGCTGGTCCGGCTCCGGAACCAGCTGGAGCTGCCGGACCTCATTCCCATGCACCGGCTGGACCGCATGACCGCCGGCATCCTGCTGCTCTCCACGAATCCCGCAACGCGGGGCAAGTACCAGGTGCTCTTCGAAAAGCGCCAGGTCCAGAAGGAATACGAGTGCGTGTCCGCCGCGGAGCCCGCGCCCGGGCACCCCGCCGTCGACTTCCCCGTGGTGGTCCGGAACCGGATGACCAAGTCCCGCAGCTACCTGCTGGCCGAGGTGATCGATGGCGAACCCAACGCCGAGACCCGGATCGAACGGCTGCGGACTTTCGACGGACCCGCCCGGGCGACGCCCGGCGCCGATATCCCCAACAACGCGTCCGACGGCGCCGCCACACCTCGTGCGCTGTACCGGCTGGAGCCGCACTCGGGCAAGACCCACCAGCTCCGGGTGCACATGGCCTCGCTGGGCCTGGGGATCGTCAACGACGCCTTTTACCCGGAGCTGCTGGACAAGGCCCCGGACGATTACTCGAAGCCGCTCCAGCTCCTTGCCCGCGGGATCCGTTTCGTGGACCCCATCACCAGGGT
Source organism: Arthrobacter sp. (assembly GCA_035466775.1). Lineage (GTDB taxonomy): Bacteria > Actinomycetota > Actinomycetes > Actinomycetales > Micrococcaceae > Arthrobacter. The sequence continues at coordinate 6,739 of DATIUQ010000078.1, read as the reverse complement.
GCCCGTGGAGTACCGCAGCGGGCTGGAGCTCACGGAGGCCCGCTGAGCCGCCGGCGCAACGGTCCCCCGACAAGCCGCACAAGCCCGCACGCCGTCATGGACAGGTGTCCGGCCGGAAGTGAGGTACCTTGTGCCCATGGACTTCGGCAACGCTGACAGCTGGGGGGATGCGATCTATTTCTGGATCATCCCGGTGGTCATGGGCGATGCCATTTTCCCGCCGCTCCCGTCCGAAATGGTGGTCATCACCGGCGGCGCCCTGTCCGCCGTCGGCCGCGCCAACGTGTTCCTCGTGGTGCTCCTCGCCGCGGCAGCGTCCTGGCTCGGCGACATCCTGGTGTTCCAGCTCTTCAAACGGCGGCTGAGCCATGTCCTGGACCGCTGGCGGTGGGGCCGGGCATTCCACCAGTCCGTGCACACGGCGATCGGCAAGGCCGGCCGGTCCACCACCTACGGGGCCATCATCGGAATCCGGTTCATCCCCGGCGGACGCCTGGCGACCACCGCCGCCGCCGGCATCGCCAACGTCTCCACCCGCGGTTTCAGCCTCTGCGCGGCCCTCGGCGGCCTCCTCTGGGCCGTCTGGTCCGTCGGCCTTGGCTACGCCACCGGCGCCGCGACCGGGCTGCCGTTCTGGGCGAGCTCGCTGATCGGGGTCGGTTTCGGGATGCTGGTCGGCGCCGTCGTGGGGGTGATTGTCACGCGCAAGCGCGGCAACCGCTCCCCGGTCGTGGACGGACCCGAGGAGGAACTGGACTTCTGAGGCCGGCGCCCGGCACCTGCCTACACGGGCGCCCAGCGGCCGCGGTTGCGGCGGAGCACCAGCAGGTTGCCTGTGACCGCAACGCGTTCGACGGCGTCGCGCATCATCGCCGCCGACTCCAGCGCCTGGCTGTTCTCGCCGCTGTAGGAGGTGGGCTCGACGAGGAAGCGCAGGTTCAGCTGCGGAACGCCGCCGGCCAGGTCGAGCTGGTTCGCTTCGACGTGGTGCCGCGTCTCCAGCGCTTCGACGGCGGCTGCCATCACGGCCTCCGGCGGGTTGCCCGGCTTGAGCCCGGTGATCTTCAGTCTGGTCTGGAACGACGGCATGCCCCAACCCTATCGGGACCGCCAGGCGGACCCCAGCCGGGGTCAGCCGGTGTTGCGCAGGCCGGCCGCCACGCCGTTGACCGTGATGAGCATGGCGCGCTGGAGCCGTTCGCTGATCTCGCCGTTGGGCATGCTCTCCCCGGCGGCCTCAGAGCGCACCCGCCGCAGGAGTTCCACCTGGAGGTAGCTGATCGGGTCGAGGTACTGGTCGCGGATCTCCAGCGAGCGCTTCAAGGTGGGCTGCGCGTCGAGCAGCAGGTCCTCGCCGGTCAGGTTCTGGATCTCGGTGACGGTCAGCTCGTATTCGGCCCGGATGGCGCGGAAGAGGTGGTGCAGTTCCTCCGGCACCAGGGTCGAGACGTAGTAGCCGGCGATGTCCATGTCCGTCTTCGCCAGGGTCATTTCCACGTTGGAGAGCACCGAACGGAAGAAGTGCCAGCCGTCCATCATCTCCACCAGCTGGGCCGAGTGGCCGGCTTCGCGGGCGGCCTTGAGCCCGGAGCCGACGCCGAACCAGCCCGGGACGATCTGCCGTGACTGCGTCCAGCCGAACACCCACGGAATGGCCCGCAAACCCTCGAGGCCCGCGCCGGAATCGGGCCGCTTGGAGGGCCGGGAACCGATGTTGAGGGACCCCAGCTGTTCCACCGGGGTGGACGCCATGAAGTAGGCCGGCAGGTCCGGGTCATCGATCAGCGTCCGGTACCGGGCGAAGGCGGCGTCGGAAATGGTCTCCATCACGTGGCCGTAGCGTTCGCGCTGGTCCTCGGAGGTGCGCGGCGTGCGGTGCAGCGCGGAACCCTGCATAACGGCCGCGAGCGAGAGCTCGAGGTTCTCGCGGGCGAGTTCGGGCAGCGAGTACTTGTCCGAGATGACCTCGCCCTGTTCGGTGAACTTGATCTCGCCTTCCAGCACCCCGTTGGGCTGGGCCATGATGGCGTCGTAGGTCGGCCCGCCGCCGCGCCCCACGGACCCGCCGCGGCCGTGGAACAGCCGCACCCGGACGCCGTGTTTCGCTGCGACATCCCGGAGTTTGCGCTGGGTCTTGTGGATCTCCCACTGGCTGGTCATGACGCCGGATTCCTTGTTGGAGTCCGAGTAGCCGAGCATGATCTCCTGCACGTCGCCGCGCAGCCGGACCAGCTCGCGGTAGGAGGCGTCGGAGAGCAGCGCGTCCACGATCTCGGCCGAGGTCCGCAGTTCCTCCACGGTTTCCAGCAGCGGCGCGAAGCCGATTTTCGCGTACGGCGCCTCGCCGAAGAGGCTGACCAGCCCGGCCTCGCGTGCCAGCACCGCCGCGGCCAGGACGTCGTCCGCGCCGCGGGTCATGGAGATGATGTAAGTTTCGATCACGTCCGGGCCGTAGGTGCGCAGGGCGCGGCGGATCTCGCGGAAGACGTCGTACGTGCCGTCCGCGACGCCGTCGAGTTTGATCGGATGGCCGGACAGCGGGCGGCGGGACGCCAGCTCGGACCCCAGCACCTCGAGCCGTTCGGAACGGCTGAGTTCCGCGTACCGGACGCCGGGCCCGCCAAGGCGGTCCATCAGCTGCCCGACGGCGTCGTGATGGTGGTCCGCGTGTTCGCGGATGTCGAGGGTTGCCAGATGCAGGCCGAAGGAGGCGATGGCGCGGCGGACCCGGGCCAGGGCGCCGTCGGCGGCGAGGCCGGCATGGTGGTTGCGGAGCGAGCGCTCCAGCAGGCCCAGCTCGGCGAGGAGCTCCGCGGTGGCAGTGTAGTCGCGGCCCGGCTCGTGCGCCGACCCGGCCGAGACCCGCCGGGCGGTGTTGAGCAGCTTGGCTTTGATGCAGGTGAGTTTGAGCCGGTACGGCTCCTGGGCGTTCAGCTCGAGGACCCGGCGGTCCAGGCCCGGCAGGTTCCCCAGGTCGACGTCGATCGAGTCCAGCAGGTCCTGGTCCGCCCCGGCGAGCGCCGTCGAGTTGGACAGGATGGAGATCAGCCCGTCGATCAGGCCGATGCTGATCCGCACGGCGTGCTGGTTCTGGATCTGCAGGATTTCGCGGGTGACGGCGGCGGTGACGTTGGGGTTGCCGTCCCGGTCCCCGCCGATCCAGGAGCCGAACCGGATGGGGGCCTTCTCCGCGGGGAGGCTGACGCCGTGTTCCCCGAGCAGTTCGGAGAGGTCCGAGAGCATTTCCGGCAAGGCGTCGCCCAGGATGCCGGTGAGGTAGTAGATCGCGTTCCGGGCCTCATCCACCGGAGTGGGCCGGACCTGGCGCAGTTCGTCCGTCTGCCACATCTGGTCGATCACTTCGGCGAGCTGGCGGTCCTGGCGGCGGCGCGCGGACGTGCCCTCCGCGGTGGACACGGCCAGGATGTCGGAGAGCCGGCGGACCTTGTCCAGCACCGAGCGGCGGGAGGCCTCGGTGGGGTGCGCGGTGAAGATGGGCCGGACGTCGAGTTCGTTGACGACTTCCTGGAGCACCGCAGGGCCGGCCTGGCCGGCGATGTCGGCGACGGCCTTGGCCAGCCAGCCGTCCTTTTCCTGCCGGGTGCGCAGCCCGCGGACCCGGTGGACCTGCTCGGCGGCGTTGGCCAAGTGGAAGTAGAACGCGAAGGCACGGACCAGGTCGGTGGCCTGCTCGAGGGGCAGGGAGCCGAGCAGCTCGCGGACCTGGGCGACGACGTCGTACGAGCTCCAGGGCCCGGTGGCGTCCGCACCGCCGCGGGCGGCTTCCTTGGATTCCTTCGTCAGCAGGCGCACCTGCTCCACCAGGTCCAGGAGCTCGGGGCCGTGCTGGCGGACGAGGGATTCGCCGAGGAGCGTGGAGACCCGGCGGACGTCGGCCCGGAGTTCGGCCGCGAGGTCGGCGCCGGAATGCATTGCAGTGTCAGCCATGGAAACTATCTTTCGAGAGGACTTGGCTCGTACACTGCGCTGGATACTGTGAGCCGGGTTACTTTCTTCCCTAAGGATGCTACCCGCAGCAGCGGCCGGCGGGGAATCCGTCTCAGATAGTGTCGGGGGCCTTGGCCCGGCCCGCGGCCCGGGGTGCAAGGTGGCCGGCGGCAGGGGCCGTTTTGGCGGCCCGGAACGGCCCCTGCCGCCCGTCAGTCGGGGGAAGTCGCTACCGGGCGATCTTGAAGTTGAATGCTCCGGTGCCCAGCGCGCCCCAGATCCGCACCCAGATCGGCAGGACCATTTCGGCGCCCCGGGCGGTGGTGATGTCGCCCAGGTCGATGATGTCCCGGTGCCCGAAGTCCTTGAGCAGCCCGCTCACGAACTCCTTGGCGTCCGCGTCGTTTCCGGAGACGAAGACCGAGTGGTCCCCCCCGGCCACACTTGCCGGATCCACCATCACACTGGCGTTCATCGTGTTGAGGGTTTTGACCACCCGGGCTTCGGGGAAGGCGCGCTGGATCTGCTCACCGAGGCTGTCAGTGTTCACCGGGTTCAGTGTCGGCGGGAACCCGTGCGAGAAGTCCAGCGGGTTCGCGATGTCCACCAGCACCTTGCCGTTCAGGTTTTCGGCTCCGGCTGCGGTGAGTGCCTCGAGGGAGCCGGCCCCGTTGGTGGCGTTGACCACGACGTCGGCGCGCCCGGCCGCGTCCGCGAAAGTGGCGACGTCGATCCCGCTGTGCGCCGCGTGCCAGACGGCAAAGGGTGCGCCGCCCATCGCGCCGGGCTCGGTCCGGGCCAGCGTCGTTCGCGGGTCGCGGGTGCCGATGACGACGTCGTGTCCCAGCGCGGAGAGCGCCGCGGCGATCGTGGGGCCAACGGTCCCGGTTCCCAGTACAGCTATCTTCATGGCATCCTCATTCCGAAGCAGCGGAGTAGACAGGTTCGTCTACGTGTGGGCACGACGCTATCAGACAGACCTGTCTACGGCAATAAGGCGCCGCGGCCACCCTTTCCGATAGCTCGCTGACAAAGTTGGAAATCTGTCAGCTGATTGTTGTATTCTCATTCCATGACAACTTCTGTTCTTGGCGCCAAGCGCACCCTGGGCTCCACGGGCCCCGCCACCGCTCCGATCGGCCTCGGGCTGATGGGCATGTCCGATCTTTACGGCCCCGCCGACGACGCCGAGAGCGTCGCCACAATCCAGGCGGCCCTCGACGCCGGCGTGACCCTGCTGGACACCGGGGACTTTTACGGCATGGGACACAACGAGCTCCTGCTCCGCGACGCCATCCGCGGCCGCCGCCGCGAGGATGCCCAGATCAGCGTCAAGTTCGGCGTCCTGCGCGATGCCCGGGGCGGCTGGAACGGCATTGACGCCCGGCCGGCGGCCACCAAGAACTTCCTGGCGTACACCCTGCGCCGCCTCGGCACCGACTACGTCGACATCTACCGGCCCGCCCGCCTGGATCCCTCCGTTCCCGTGGAGGAAACCATGGGCACACTGGCCGAGCTCGTGCAGGAGGGCCTCATCCGCCACATCGGCCTCTCCGAGGTGGGCGCCGACACCCTGCGCCGCGCCCACGCCGTCCACCCGGTCTCCGACCTCCAGATCGAATACTCGCTGATTTCCCGCGGCATCGAAGCGGACATCCTCCCCACGGCCCGGGAGCTGGGTGTGGGCATCACAGCCTACGGCGTCCTGTCCCGCGGCCTCGTGTCGGGCCACTGGCCCGCCCAGGGCGGGGGCAGCCGGCGGGACTTCCGCGCCCACCTCCCCCGGTTCTCCGGCGAGAACCTGCAGCGCAACCTTGAGCTGGTCGAGCGGCTGCGCCTGATTGCCGAGAGCAAGGACGCCACCGTGGCCCAGGTGGCCATCGCCTGGGTACTGTCCCGCGGCGAGGACATCGTCCCGCTGGTCGGCGCCCGCCGCCGCGAGCGCCTCACCGAGTCCCTGGGAGCGGCCGGCCTGGTGCTCTCCGGCGGGGACCTGGCCGCGATCGAGGCGGCCGTTCCGGCCGACGCCGCCGCCGGCACCCGCTACGACGCAGGCCAGATGGCCATGCTCGACAGCGAACGCCGGTGACCCCTGCCGCCGTCGTCCTGACGGAAGAACGCATCCTCGACGCCGCCGAGGATGTCCTGCGGCGCTTCGGCCCGGCCAAGGCCACCGTGGTGGACGTCGCGAAGGCCCTCGGCGTCAGCCACGGCACCGTCTACCGGCACTTCCCCACCAAGGTGGCCCTGCGCGACGCCGTGGCCCGGCGGTGGCTTGCCCGGATCGCGGAGCCCCTGGAGCCGGCCGGGGACACCGCGGGCCCGGCTGCCGAACGGCTGCTCCGCTGGCTCCAGCGGCTGGCCGGCATCAAACAGGGGATGGCACAGGAGGACCCCGAACTCTTCGCGACATTCAGCCAGCTCACCACCGAGGCGCGCGAAGTGGTGGCCGAACATGTGGACCACCTCGCCGCCCAGCTCACCGAGATCGTTGCCGACGGCACCCGCAACGGCGAGTTCGCCGCCGCTGACCCTGCCGCCTCCGGCCGGGCCCTTCTATACGCCACAGCAAGGTTCCACCACCCGCTGCATGCCCCGGAATGGGCAGATCCGGCGATCCACGACGACCTCATCGAGGTCTGGAAACTCCTCGTCCAGGGGCTGGCGGTCCGCCGCTGACCGCGGAAGGCCCGCGCGCCGGCTGTCCGTGACCGGCGCACGGCCAACCGCGTCAGCGGACGCAGACCGGACATAGACAGACTTGTCTGTGTAGCATGGAGCCATGACTCCG
>DATIUQ010000077.1:0-4521 GCA_035466775.1 Arthrobacter sp. | reverse complement strand
TGAGCCCGTGCGGACCTACCTGCCCTGGTTCACGCTGGACGATCCCAACTACAACGTCCTGGGCCTCCTGGTGCAGACCGTCGCCAACCAGCCTTTCGGGGAGTACCTGCAGCAGCACGTCTTCGGACCGCTGGGCATGGTGCACAGCCATACGACGGCGGCCGCTGCCCGGGACGACAATGCGGCCGAGGGCTATGCCCGCTGGTTCAGCACCGTCTGGGTCCAGACCGATGTCCCGGCGCCCGCCGCGGGGATGCCCTCCAGCACCCTGTACGCCTCGGCCGAGGACCTGGGCCGCGAGCTGATGGCACTGCTCGACGGCGGGCGGTACGGGAGCGCGCGCGTCCTCGCGCCTGGAAGCGTGGCGGCGATGTTCGTACCCCGCACCTCCGTGGACGCATCGAAGGGCTACGGCATGGGCTGGTACACCCGGCCGCTTGTGGAATCCGTTGACCCCGCTGCCCGGGGCACCGCCGCTGAAGACGTGCCGCTGCTGCTGGAGCACCAGGGGGAATGGGGCAACAGCCACACCTACCTGGCCATGGTCCCGGACTCCGGCCTGGGCGTGGCCCTGGTCATCAACGGCAACGACACCGCCGCCCCGTCCCGGCTCAAGGCCATCGACACGAACATCCTGCGGATCCTCCACGGGCACTCCCCCGTCCCCGCCGTGGTGTCCGAGGACTGGCTGCAGCAGTCCAGCTGGGCCGTCTCGCTGGGCCTGCTGCTGGCGGAACTGCTGAGCCTGTGGCTGTCCCTCTCGGTGATTTTCCGACGGCGGTTCGCGCGCCGTGGACGATGGGCTCCCCTGGCGTGGCCCGCCGCCGCGCTAGCACTGGATGCCTTTGCCCTCTGGCTGTGCCTCATCTACGCGCCCGCCCGGTTCGACACCGACCTGCTGGTCATCATCCGCCAGTTCCCGGACGTCGGCGTTTCGCTGGTGCCGGTGCTGGGACTCGCCATCCTGTGGCCTGTTCCGCGGACCGTCTGCCTGCTCTCCAGGGTGCTGCGCCGGGGCCCGCGCGGCGTACCCTGAAGCCATGAAAGCCGGCGTCAGTTCCGTGCGCACCCTGGCGGGACGCGTGAGGGCCGTCTACGAAAACCTTCCGCTGCCGCCGGCCGTGGTGGCGGCGATGGCCCTCGATGCCCTCCTTGCCAGGCTCCGTCCCCTGCCGCTCCTCGGCCCCCGTTCCGTCCACAGAGCGGCAGGTGCGGGCCTGGTGGTCGCCGGCGCCGGCCTCAATGCCTGGGCCCTGGCCGAACGCCGGCAGCGCTCGGCCGGCCCGTTTGACCTGGAGCACCCGGAGGACCTGGTGGTCACCGGCCCGTATGCCGTCACCCGCCACCCGATGTACGTGGGCTGGTGGCTCATCCAGCTCGGCGCGGGAACCATGGCCGGGTCAGCCTGGGTCCTCGCGCTGCTGCCTGCCGAGCTGCTGGTGGAGCACCGGTTTGTCCTGGACGAGGAGGCCACGCTTGCCGGGCTGTTCCCGGAGTCCTACCCGGCCTACGCGGAAAAGGTGCCTCGCTACCTCGGGCTCCCCCGCCCGTAGGTTCCTTCGGCTGGAACCCAGGCGCCGCCGTCGTACGCCGCCACGCAACGCCCAACTATGGATGGCGGCAGGGGCCGTGTTGGGCCATGATCTGAAGATGAGCCGCTCCGGAAACGCCCGATCCCGGTGGCTCCCGCCAGCCCTGCGCGGCTACAAAACCGAGTGGCTGCGGCACGACCTGGTGGCAGGCCTCGCGCTCTTCGCAATCCTGGTCCCCGCGGGCATGGCCTACGCCCAGGCCGCCGGCCTGCCGCCGGTGACGGGCCTCTACGCGACGGTGGTGCCGCTGATTGTCTACGCGGCAGTGGGGCCGTCGCGCGTGCTGGTGCTGGGGCCGGATTCCGCGCTCGCCCCGATGATCGTTGCGGCGCTGGTTCCCCTGGCCGCGGACAACGACCAGAAATCCGTGGCCCTGGCCGGCCTCCTGGCCATCCTGATCGGCCTCATCCTGCTATGCGGTTCGGCCCTGCGGCTGGGCATCATCACGGGACTGCTGTCCAAGCCCATCCGGCTGGGCTACCTCAACGGCATTGCCCTGCTGGTGGCGGTGTCCCAGCTTCCCACCCTCCTGGGGATCTCCGTGGAGGACGGCACGCCCTGGGAAAAACTGCTGGCCGCAACGCCGAAGGTGCTTGCCGGCGAAACCAACGTGACGGCACTGCTGCTGGGCCTGGCCTCGCTGGCGCTCATCTGGGTTCCCCGCCGGCTGAACTGGAAGGTCCCCGGCGTGCTCATCGCGGTGGTGGTGTCCTGCCTCGCCGTGGCCGTGCTGGGACTCCAGGAGCGCGTCAAAGTCACCGGCGCCCTCCCGCAGGGGCTCCCCGCGCCGGCCCTCGGCGGAATCGGCTGGGCCGACGTCCTGGCGCTGCTGCCGGCCGCCGCCGCCATTGCCCTCATCGTCTTCGTTGATACCGGAACCCTGTCCCAGTCCCTGGCCGCGGCAGGGGACCGCAGGGTCTCCGGCAACCATGAAATGGCCGCCCTGGGTGCGGCGAACGCGGCCAGCGGGCTGCTGGGCGGCTTCCCGATCTCGGCCAGCGCGTCCCGCACGCCGGTGGCCGTGGAGGCCGGGGCGAAATCCCAGCTCACGGGCGTGGCAGGTGCCGTCCTGGTGCTCGTCTTCATGCTGGCGGCGCCCGGCGTCACCGAGTTCCTGCCGGCCGCCACCCTGGCCGCCATTGTCATCGCGGCAGCCGCAGCACTGGCCGACCCCGCCGGCGTGCGGCGGCTGATCGGCATGAGCCGCAGTGAATCCCTGGTGATGCTGGCGGCGTTCCTGGGGGTCACCATCCTGGGGGTCCTCCCGGGCATCGCCGTGGCCGTGGGCCTGGCAATCCTGGACTTCCTGCGGCGGGCCTGGGACCCCTACCGCGCCGAGCTGGTGGACGTGCCCGGGGTGCCGGGATACCACGACGTGAGCCGCCATCCGGACGGCGAACGCGTCCCCGGCATGCTGATCCTGCGCTTCGACGCGCCGCTGTTTTTTGGCAACGGATCGCTGCTGGGATCCTTCGTGCGCACCAAGCTCGACCAGGCGCCGCCCGGCATCGAACGCGTGGTGCTGGCGGCAGAGCCGGTGACGGGAATCGACACCACGGCACTGGACGAGCTGGTGCAGCTGGACGAATGGCTGGAACGGCACGGCGTGGACCTGGTGTTCGCCGAGCTCAAAGGCCCGGTCAAGGACAGGCTGGTGCAGTACGGCGTGGGCTCCCGCTTCTCGCCCGGACACTTCTACCCGACCGTGAGCGAAGCCGTGCGGGCGTTCCAGCGGGAGGGCGGGGGAACCTAGGAGTCCTCAGCCGCGCACCTGCATGTCCACCCACACGAGGCGGTGGTCGCTGCCCGGGAACGGATAGGCGCCGGTCAGCCGTGACAGGGGGTCGGCCTGGGTGGGCCAGAACACGCCGGAATCGAGGACCCGGATCCTGCGTGAGGGCAGCACGTAGTCAGCCCGCAAGTTTCCCGGGGCGGTGTCGGCGAAGTCGGCGGTGTCGTAGCGGGGGTCACCCTTGTGGGCGGCATTGGCTCCGCCCTGCAGGGCCGCGGCCTCCACGGCGCCATCGGAGGCCGGCAGCGGGTCCACGATCTGCTTGGAATCAAGGAGCTGGTTGACCGCGCCGTCCACGGAGTCGCCGTCGAGCGGGTCGGCGTTCTGGTCGCCGACGATGACGAACGGTTCGTTCGGCAGGAGCCCCCGCTTTCCGCCCTCATCATCCACGATGTATGCCGATTTGCCCGGGGTGACGTAGTCAGCCCAGAACCGGATCTCGTCGTGGTTGCGGCGGCCGTTCCGGTCCTCGGGGCCGTCAAAGGTTGGCGGTGTGGGGTGCGAGGCAAGCACGTGCACCGTTTCGCCGCCCACCTTCACCGGAACGTCCCAGTGCGACTTGCTCGACAGGCGCACCACCTCGAGTTCCTCCGGCGAATACCAGTCTGCAGGTTCGGGTGTCGCCGGGTTGTCCGGCAGGAGCGCACCCGGCATGTCCTTCCAGAGGAAGTTCTGGAACGTCCTCACGTTTTCCGTGTCGATGGGGTACTTCGACAGGATGGCCATGCCGTACTGGCCCTCGAATGCGCCGAAGCCGAAGGCGTCGTCACCGCCGCCGACCCTGCCGTTGTTGTTGAGGTCGAACCCGCTCGGGATCCCGGTGTTCGACGGCGCCACGTAGGCGTAGGGGTAGTCCACGGGATCAGCCCCGCCCTGGCCTGCCGCCAGGTAGTTGTCGCGGAACAGATCGGCGGCCCGCATGTTGGGCACGTAGTCGAACTCGTTCAGCAGGATGACGTCCGGGTTCGCACGCTGGATGACCTCGGCGACGGTGCGTGCCTGCGGGTCGTCCGGAGTGCTCAGGTCGGCCTCGAGTTCGCCGGCGCTTGCCCGGTTCAGCGACAGGTTGTAGGTGGCCACCCGCAGGTCCTCCGCATGGTCCTTTGAGGGCTCGGCGGCGGCCGGAGTCCCGGCGGT
>DATIUQ010000076.1:0-3097 GCA_035466775.1 Arthrobacter sp. | reverse complement strand
CGCTAGTTGAGGATCCCGACGATGTAACCGACGAAGAAGAGAAGCACGAAAAGAACTACCACGGCGATCATCACGATCCATAGGAACTGACCAACACCCCGGTCCTCTCGGATCCGCGGCCCCTGCGGTCCCGTCGAAGTGCCCTCCGCCGGCGGTGTCTCACCGGGAGGCACTCCGCCGCCCGGCTCCAGGCCGGTGAGGTTGTTCTCCAGCGGATCCGGATTCTGGGATGTCACGTTATGCTCCTGTTCCGGCCGGCCCGCTACTGTGACGCCCGTGAGTCGAGGGCTTTCTGGATTCCGCTCATCGCGGGGTCGGCCAGGGACTGGAAGGCCGGCTTCATGAATGGTTCGGCGATCTTTAGCCACCCCTTGAGGGTGAATTCCGCAGTGTACTTGACATGGCATCCGGCGCCCGCAGGAGTCACCTCGATCGTGTCCACCGAAACGACGGACTTGTTCTCCCCGCGCAGTTTGATATGCCGGGCGCTCAGCTCCAGCACCTTGTACGTCAGTGCCTGGCGCTTGCCGCGAAACTCGGCTTCGGCGTGGTATTCGTGGCCCACGGCAACCGGGCCGGCCGACAACTTCTTCACGACGGGGGTCCCTGGATCCCATTCCGGGGTGTGTTCAAATGCCGACAGGTAGGCAAACGCCGTTTTGGCATCCAGGGACGAGCGGACCGAGCGTTCGATGGTGATCACGGCAACAGCCTAGCCAGAACATGGTGGTTAGTCACAGGGGGCTGCCATCCCAGGCGGGGGAGACCCCTACGATAGTGCGGTGACTTCCATCGCCCCCATCACCCTGACCGGCAAGTACGTTGTTCTTGAACCGCTTAGCTTGAACCACCACGACGGCCTCGTCGAAGCGGCCCGAGACGGCGAACTCTGGAAGCTCTGGTACACCAGTGTGCCCGCGCCGGAGCAGATGGCCGCCGAGATCGAGCGGCGCCTTGCCCTGCAAGACAGCGGCTCCATGCTGCCTTTCACCACGCGGCTGATTGACCCCGCCACCGGCGGACCCGGCCGGGTGATCGGCATGACCACCTACATGAACATCGACGCGGACACGCCCCGGGTGGAGATCGGCTCCACCTGGAACGCGGCGTCGGCCCATGGCACCGGCAGCAACCCGGACTCCAAGCTGCTGCTGCTGCGCCACGCCTTCGAGACGCTGGGCTGCCCCGCCGTCGAGTTCCGGACGCACTGGCTCAACCACCAGTCCCGCGAAGCGATCGCGCGGCTGGGCGCCAAACAGGACGGAGTGCTCCGCAGCCACACCCGCAGCGCTGACGGCGCGCTGCGGGACACCGTGGTGTACTCCATCCTGGAACACGAGTGGCCGATGGTCCGGAACGCCCTTGAATACAGGTTGGCGAAGCGCCGCTAGGGCGCCGAGTAGACGTGGGCCTCGCTCAGTGCTGTGTAGTAGGCCAGGTAGCCCTTGGCGTTCGGGTGGAAACCATCGGCGTTACCGGTGGCGCCGTTAATCCACGGGTCGTTAGAGAGTATGCCGTGGCCGGCGAAAGCGGGCCGCACATCGACGAACTGCACTTTCGTCCCCCAGGCGGCCAGGGCGATGGATCCATTCAGGCCGACAGCCAGGCCAGTGGCCTGGTCGATGAATTGGGACATCGGATCGGTCAGGCCGGCGGGGATCGGATCGAAGAGGTAGGGGTAGCCGGTCACCACAATTTTGGCGTTCGGCGCGGCCGCCTTCACGCTCTGGATCATCGCGGCCACCTCTGCGGCCAGCTGTCCACTGTCGATCTTGGCCCTGGCGATAGCGCTGGCATCGGCGCACGCCCCGGCAAAGGCGGGGTCCGAAATGGCGGCGCCGCAGCTGGTGACGATGTCCCCAAATCCGATGTTGTTGCCGCCGGCCGTGACGGTCACGAGCTCCGTCCTGCCGTCCAGCTGGAGCAGCTGGGTGGCAGCGACCCCCTGCGTCGTCTGGCCGCTGCAGGCGGCGTTGGTGACCAGCTTGATGGCCTTGGTATCAGCCGCGAGTTCCGAGTACGTGTTCCGGCTGCGGTAACAGGTGTCGTTCTTGTACGGTCCGGCGCCCTGACCTGCGGCGTAGGAGTCGCCGAGAGCGATGTACTGGGTTTTGTCCACGGCCTGTGCCGGGGCCGCGGCCAGGCCTGCTGCAATGGCGAGAGTGGCGAGACTGGCAGCAACAGCCGTTCGCCGGCGTCGAAGTTTCAGAGTTCCCATGGTGTTTCCCCTCAGTAGCACGCTGGTTTCAGCGCCCGCGCCGCGAAGAGGTGTCAGTCCCGGCGGCCCGCGAGCTGAAAAGAGCCCGGCGGCTACCGGGTTCACCGCCACAGTACGCGGAAGCCCGTACCCCACACCATGCCAATAGTCCCGTTGTGGAGAACTTTCGAGAACCCGGCCAGTGGAGCGGCGCGGTGGCGTGTGCTTAGCTGTGAGCATGACGATTCCCGACGCGTCGGGCGGCCGCCCCCGAAGGGCCGAGCCCGCGGCCGTGGCCTGGGACGGGGCGGTCAACGCCTGGCACACCGCCGGCAGCGTGTTCCGGATGGGACGCCGCGAATGGCTCACCGAGGCCGGCTGGCAACAGGCGTACGACGGCGGCATCCGGACGGTGATTGACCTCCGCAACCCGGACGAGATCCGCCGCCGCGAAACTGATCCCCTGGTGAGGGCCGAGACCATGGCGGCGTTCGACGTCGTGCACGCCCCTACCGAGGATCCCGCCAACAGCGAGTTCCGCGAGCTGTGCGTTCCGTACCTGAACCATCCGGCGTCTTACGCCGACAATGCCCGGATCTTCCCGGAGAAGCTCGCTGCGGTCTTCAAGGCCGTGGCGGCGGCGCGCGGCGGCGTCGTGATCCACTGCTCGGCCGGACGGGACCGCAGCGGGATGATCGCAGCCATGCTCCAGGACGTCGCCGGGGCGGGTGAGGACGCCATTGCCCGCGGTTACGAGCGGGCGGTGCGCGGCATCAACGAACATCATCGCGTGTCCGGCGTCCCGCATCCGCATGAGCGGTATTTGCCGGAGGAAGACCTCGCGCCCCTGCTGGAATCGCGGCTGGAAAGCCTGCTCCGGTTTGTGCACAGTGTGAAGGC
>DATIUQ010000075.1:0-4292 GCA_035466775.1 Arthrobacter sp. | reverse complement strand
CTTCGACTATTGCATATTAGCCATCGATTAGAGAAACCTCGCCGGCGTCAAATCCGGAAATGCCGGTATCGGCCCAGCTCAGGGTGCTGTTAGTCCAGAACCAGTCCGCGGCCGCTGCCGCGCTGGAGCTCCACCGGGTGGATTTCGCCGAAGCCGCGGACGTCCTCGGCCTGCCGCGGCAGCAGGACAAACCGTTCGTCCTCTTCGAGAGCGGCCGCAGTCATGGAGTCCACCAGGACCGTTCCCGGATCTGCCAGCGCGGTCAGCCGTGCCGCCAGGTTGACGGTGGGGCCGTAGATGTCGCCGAGCCGGGAGAGGATCCGGCCCCACACCATGGCGACGCGCGCCTGCGGGAGGATTTCGTCGTCGGTGAAGGCCTGGCACAGGGCGAGGGAGATTTCGGCGCCGGCCGCGGGGGTTTCGGCGATGTAGAGGACTTCATCGCCGACCGTTTTGACCAGCCGGCCGCCGCCCACCGAGATGATCTCGGCGCATTTGTTCTCGAAGCGCTGGACCAGCTGGGCGAGGGTTTTTTCGTTCATCCGGCGGGACAGGCTGGTGTAGGAGACCAGGTCCGCGAAGCCGACGGCCCGTGCCAGCGGCAGCGGGGCGTCGTCCTCGTCGCCCTCGCGGCCTTCCTCGCTGGACGCCAGCCCGGCCTCGGCGCGCACGGCAAGGCGCTGGACACCGGCGTTGAGCTGGCGGCGCCAGGAGTACAGCAGCATTTCCTCGAGGGCGTCCACCAGGGACGGCAGCTCGCCCACCAGGCGCTTGCGGGCCACGGCGTCGGTGACACCCTGCTTCTGGACCATGTCCTCCACGAGGGCTTCGACCTGCCAGACCACCATCCGGTCCGTCATCTGGCCGATCGCGCGGGTGACGGAGATGGCGGCTTCCTCGGTGAGCTTGCCGGCGCGGACCAGGTCCACGATGGTGTTCAGCGCGGCCTGGTCGCGTTCGGTGAAGGCAACGTCCTCGTCATCGATGTTGGGAAAGCCCAGGGCGCGCCAGAGTTTCCGGGCGGAGAGCAGGGACAGGCCGGCGCCGGATGCGACTTCACGACGGCGGAGCTTGCGTTCCCCGCCGAGCAGCCGTTGTTCGAGGGCTTTCAGGGCGATGCGTTCGGCCGACATGGTCCCGGTGGGCGGAGCTGCGGCACGAGCCGGCTGTTCCGGGAGGTCCTCGGCGTCGGTCTCTGCGTCGGGGTCTGATGCATCGGAGTCGGAGCCGGCCGAATCGGCGTCGTCAGGTTCTGCCACGGTCTCTTCGGGCACTGTCTCATCCTGCGCAGCGGAAGTCCCGGCGGCGCCGTCGTCCGGGGTCTCGGCCAGTGAGTCCAGCACGGCCGCTTCGAGGCTGGCCGCCTCAACGAAGGCATCCGAAACGTGCGACGGCTCGTCCGCCAGCAGTCCCGTCTCCCGGTGCACGTTGTCAGCGCTCATCTCTTCCACCTTCTCTCACATCCAATGGCCAGGGCTCTATCTGCCAGGGGCTGGCGTCGTTGTACGGCACACCCTCCGCACCCGGAACCCCGTCGCGCGGGAGTTCGTCAATGGCGTCGAGGATGAAGTTCCGGAACGTCGCGACTTCCGGAACGTCGGGGAGCACCGCTGTGCCGGGGTGCCCGGTATCCAAGGATATATTCCCGGATCGCAATACGCGTTGGAGCAACGACTGATGGATCACCACATTACGAACGGCCGCCAGGTAAACCTGCTGATCGCGCCGCCGCAGCATGCCGTAACGCGCGATCAGCCGCTGGCTGGTCAGTGTGTAGGTCGTGGCGTGCCAGGTCATGACCCGCGGCAGGCAGTAGCCCAGCAGCACCCAGGCGGCCAGTGCAATGCACGTCCCGATGAGCCAGGGGGTCCACTCCTTGGTCTGCTGGGCGATGATCGGGGCCAGCCGCGCGGGCCCGCCCTTCACGATCCAGGCGCTGGCATAGGCGGCGAGCGCCGGAGCCAGGATGAACAGCAGCGCCGGAACGGTCAGGGTCCGGGGCTGCGGCCGGGTCACCACAATCACTTGTTCGCCCGGGAGGAGCTCTTTACGCATAACCGCTTTCGTGACCGGAATCCTGGCCGGGAGGCGACCAGGGGCGCAGGTGCACCACATCGCCGGCCGTCACCACGTGTTCGTGCCCTCCGGAGTCCACCACCAGGAGCGACCCGTAGTCATCCAGGCGGGTGGCATGGCCGATGATCTCGTGGTCCCCCGGAAGCTGGGCGCGGACCTGCTTGCCGAGCGTCGTGAGCAGGTGCTCGACCCGCTTATGCAGCGAGGGGCCGCCGGCCATCCCGGCGGTGGGGTCGCCGTCGGCGTTGCAGAAGCTGCGGTAGAGCGTCGCGAACCGGGACAGGTAGCTCTTGAGCAGCTCGGTCCGGTCCACTGACGTGGCGTCTTCCAGCAGGACGGAGGTGGCGGTGGGCACCGGGAGCTCCGCCTCGGTGAGGGTGACGTTCAGTCCGGTCCCCAGCACCACCGGCGGCACGGCGCCGCCCTGCATTGGTCCCAGCTGGGCCAGGATGCCGGCGATCTTCCGGCCCCGCACCAGGACGTCGTTGGGCCATTTGAGTTCCGCGGGGATCCCGGCAGTCTCCAGCAGGGCCTCGCGCAGGGCGAGTGCCGCGAGCAGCGACAGCCACGAGTAGCTCTGGGTGGGCAGTGGGCGCCCCTCGGCATTGACCGGTCGCAGTCCGAGCGACACGGAGACAGCACTGCGGGCCGGCGCGTCCCAGTGGCGGTCCAGGCGGCCGCGGGCAGCGCTTTGGTATTCGGCGGTGAGCACAGTGAGGTCCGGATACGCGGGCGGATCCTCGGTGACACCGCGCAGCAGGTCCGCGTTGGTGGAGCCCGTGGACTCCACGACGGTGAGCCGCGGAATGCCGTTGGCTGAAAGGAACGCCTCATCGCTGAGGGCGTTCACATCGAGGGGCGGACGGTCCGGGGCTTCCTGCGCGGCTTCCATGCTTTGAATCCTACCGAGTTACGCCGCCGTCGGCTCCGGCCCGGGCCGCAGGATGTTCCCCGGCATTGGAGCCTCCGGGCCGGCGTGTCCGGCCTAACCGCCGCGGAAATCCGGCGTCAATCCCGCAAACGTGGCGAGTTTCGGCGGCCCGTCCCTCTGCCGAGGCCGGCACGGAATCCGCAGCAAACTCAGAGGAAGATGTCAGGGATCAGCCGGTCTTCCGGGGCGCCCAGGCTGTACGGGGTGAAATCGGTGACGCCGGCGGCGGCGAGGACCTGTTCGTCCGTATAGAAGTTGCCGCTCCAACTGCCGGATTCCGGAATCGCGTTGCTGCTGGTCAGTACCGCGTGGGCCGCATCCGCCATGATTTCAGGGCCACGGGCGCCCCGGACGATCTTTTCGCCGCCCGGCATGTTGCGGATGGCGGCCGTGTTGATCAGGGTGCAGGGCCACAGCGAGTTAACACTGATGCCGTCGACCTTCAGTTCCTCCGCCAGGCCCAGGGTGGTCAGGCTCATGCCGTACTTCGCCATGGTGTATGCCAGGTGCATGCCGGCCCACTTCGGGTCCAGGTTCAGCGGCGGGGAAAGCGTCAGGATCTGCCCGGAGTCGGATTCGCGCAGGGCTGGCAGGGCGAGCTTGGAGAGCAGGAAGGTGCCGCGGACGTTGATGTCCTGCATCAGGTCGTAGCGCTTCATGTCGACGTCGTCGGTCTTGGACAGGTCGATCGCGGAGGCGTTGTTGATGACAATGTCGATCCCGCCGAAGCGCTCCACGGCGGCCTCGACGGCGCCGGCGACGTCGGCGTCGTTGCGCACATCCCCGACCAGCGGCAGGGCCTGCCCGCCGGCGGCCTCGATCTGTTCGGCGGCCGAGTAGACCGTGCCTTCCAGCTTGGCGTGCGGCTGGCCGGTCTTGGCCATCAGGACGATGTTGGCGCCGTCGCGGGCGGCACGGGTGGCGATGGCCAGGCCGATGCCCCGGCTTCCGCCGGAGATGAGGATGGTGCGGCCCTGGAGGGAACCGGCGGTCTGGTACGGCCCTGGCTGCTGGGATTGCGGGGCGGTGCCCGAAGCATCATTGCTCGAAGTCATGAGGACACTCTAGCCGATGTTACTGACCAGTAACATACTTGGCGGCGGTCGGATCCGACGCTCCTGCCCGGTTACTCACCGCCCGGGTGCGGAATCCGCACGTGCTTCCGCGGAAATCCGCAGGCGATGTCCGGCGCCGCGGGGCTGTCCGGGGTGGTAACTGGGCAGGAACGCGCCGGCCGGCCCGGCAGGATGCCCGGTATGTGCCCCGGGCTGCCGGACGGCGCGGC
>DATIUQ010000074.1:0-36741 GCA_035466775.1 Arthrobacter sp. | reverse complement strand
GTCTCCGTGGAGCAGCACGTCGCCGTCGCCAATTCCGAATACCGCGAGGAACAGGCACTGTTCGACGCCGACGCGATGGATTTGATGCGCCGCCACGGCCTGGGGGTGGTGCGGCTGGACCACCACGCCCCGGACAGCGACGACCAGATCGACTACCGTGTGGACCCCACCATCATTTCCACCGATATCGAATCCGTCCGGCTGGGCAAGGATCTGGGCGCCAGCCGGGCCGTCGAGCTCCTGGCCGCCCGGGGCATCACCCCGCAGGCCTGGCGGACGGTGGGCGACTCGCGCACCGACTACGCCATGGCCGACTGGCTGCACCACAACGACCACCCGGTGAAACACGTCGACGTCCGTCCTGCCGACGGCGTCCCGGTGAAACCCTACGAGGTGCTCACCGCGGCGGATCTGGGGCTGGGTGCGGACGTCATCCACGACGACGCCGGGGCGGCTTTCCTGCGCGGCTGGCGCACTGCCCTCGCCGGCTGAACCAGCAGGCTGAACCACGCTGCGGCGCAGGGGTTGAAGGCGGAAGGCTAAGGGGCGCTTGCGGCCCCTACCGGCGGCGTTTCAGCCGCGGATTATCAGGGCGATTTTGGGGCGGGCGATATTATGCAAGCAGGGACACATTCACACAAAGAATTACGGAGAACCGACATTACAGAGTCATTGGTCCAGGACGAGATCTACTACGGCAGCCAGGCATCGGTAGAAGCCCACGACGAGGTCACCTCCGCGGCCGCCGTCGCGCGGTTCCGGACCCGCCAGGACGTTGTGCGCCGGCGGGGCCGGTACGGACTGATCAATGAGAACCGCACGCCGTACCAGGCCATGGTCGAGGACCTGATGTTCATCCGAACGGTGCTTGACGGCGCCGGCCTCGACTATCTCCTGGTCCGCGGGAACAACCACCGGCCGGTCATTGCCGTGGACTGGAAGGACCGCAAGGAACTCCGGGATGCGCTTGTGGCGGCCTGCCACGATGAGCCCTTCTACTCGATGAGCGTCGACGCGAAGAAGAAGTCCTCGGTGCTGGTGGCCGACGGGGAGCTCTCCCCCAACCGGCAGTCCCGGATTTTCCGGCTGTACCGGCCCCGTGTCGAGCCCGAGGGCGGTTTTGAGTTCGGCGCGTCGGCCGGGGTGCAGCTCGAACTGTGGAGTTTCGAGGGCGACCAACTGATCCTCCCGATCGAGAACTCGCTGACCCGCCGGACGCTCCTGGCCCAGGACGCCGTCCGCGGAACCGTGGAGCGCTACGGCCGCACCTGGCCGACGATCGAGAACATGTTCGCGGACCACGCCAGTGACATCAGCTTCGATATCGATCTCGTGTTCTCCTGGGTCGACGGCAGCTCCCCGGAATACATTGCGGCCCGTCGCGCGCGGATGGCCGGCGTCGTCGTGGGTGAAGGCGACGACCACGAAGCCCGCTTCCGCCAGATCGACGAGCTCAAGTATGCGCTCCGCTCGGTGTATATGTTCGCGCCCTGGATCCGCAGGATCTTCATCGCCACGGATTCCCCCGCCCCCTCCTGGCTGGCCGACCACCCGAGCGTCACGATTGTGCGCAGCGAGGAGTTCTTCGCGGATCCCTCAGTGCTGCCCACCCACAACTCGCAGGCCGTGGAGTGCCAGCTCCACCACATTGACGGCCTGTCCGAGCACTTCCTGTACTCGAACGACGACATGTTCTTCGGCCGCGCCGTCGGACCGGACATGTTCTTCACACCCGGCGGCATCACGAAGTTCATCGAGGCCGAGACCCGGATCGGGCTAGGGGACAACGACGCCGAGCGCAGCGGTTTCGAGAATGCCGCCCGGGTGAACCGGAAGCTGCTCTGGGACCGCTTCGGCCGGATCACCACCCGGCACCTGGAACACACCGCCGCTCCGCTGCGCCGCAGCGTCGTGGCCACGATGGAGCAGGAGTTCCCGGCGGAGTTCGCCAAGACGGCGGCCAGCACGTTCCGCGCGGCCGACAACATCTCGGTGACCAACTCGTTCTACCACTACTACGCGCTGCTGACGGGCCGGGCCGTCACCCAGACGGCGGCAAAGGTGCGCTATGTGGACACCACCGCCAGGGCAGGGCTCAACTACCTGCCCAAGCTGCTCGCCAAGCGGAACATGGACTTCTTCTGCCTCAATGACGGCAGCTTCCCCGAGGTCGCGGCGGAGGAACGGGCCGAACTCGTGACGGACTTCCTGGAGAAGTACTACCCGATCAAGGCTCCCTGGGAAAAGTAGAGGGTCCTACCGGCGGCCGGCCGTCAGTTGCTGGCGGTCAGCCGGCGGTGGCCGGTGATCCTGGCCGGGTCCTCGAGCTTCGCCTTGCCCGGGATCCGGATTCCCGCCGCCGCGATCCTCCGCTGGGCTTCCGCGGCGGTGACCAGCTCGCCGACTGCCGGAGTGTCACCGAGCAGGACCACGGAGTGCACGATCGTGTGTTCGTAGACGTGGACCAGGTTGAAGGCCTGGCCGCCGTCGCGTCCGCGGGTTCCGCCCACCGGAACGTTGAGATCCTGCGTGTAGCAGGTGGCTGACGCGACGGAGACCGGGATCCCGGCGAAGGTCGCCGTCGTCGAGTAGTGCAGGTGGCCGCCCAGGATGGCGCGGACGTCGGAGTTCCGCAGGACCCCTGCCAGTGCCGCCTGGTTCCGCAGCTCCACCAGGACGGCGAGGTCCAGGACCGAGGGCACCGGAGGGTGGTGCAGGGCAAGGATCGTTCCGTCCGGAGCGGGGGTGGCGAGTTCAGCCTCGAGCCACTCCAGCTGTTCAGGGCTCAACTCGCCGTGGTGGAAGCCGGGTACCGAGGTGTCGAGAGTGATGATCCGTAGCCCGTTGATGAAGTATGTGTGGTCCACGGGGGCATCGTCAGCCGGCACATCCAGCAGGCCGGTGCGGAAGTTTTCCCGGTTGTCATGGTTTCCCATCGCCCAGATGACTTTCGCGCCCATCGCCCGGCAGGCGGGCTCGACGATGGCCCGCAGCTTCGCGTAGGCCTCGGGCTCTCCCCGGTCGGCGAGGTCGCCGGTGAATATCACGGCTTCGGGGCGCGCGCCGGAGGCCCGTACTTCGTCAAAGAGTTGTTGGAGCAGAGCGTCGCTGTCGACCACACCATGCAGCGGTGCCGAACCTCCCAGCAGATGGGGGTCGCTCAGATGGAGTAGGAAATGACGCGGCCGGGGGTGCTCGGCCTCGATGGGCTCCATTGCTACCTTCCTGGTTGGGTGGAGGCTGTAGCCTCCAACTTCCCTCTCAGTAATGTCTATCCAATCAGACATTCGGCCAACAATGCGCAAACTCCAGTAGGCATGTTTGAAAAATCAGCAATAACGAGTAATCCGGCGGACACATACCTGCCTCGGCATGTGTCCGCCGGAACGTGCTTACTCAGGTACCCGGCGGTTAGCTCAGGTAGCCGTTCGGGTTCAGCACGTACTTCGTGGCCGCTCCGGCGTCGAACTCCGCGTAACCCTTCGGCGCATCCTCGAGCGCGATCGCCTTGGCGTTGACGTTCTTGGCGATGTGGACCTTGTCATGCAGGATCGCCATCATCAGCTGACGGTTGTACTTCATCACCGGACACTGGCCGGTGGTGAAGCTCAGTGACTTGGCCCAGCCGGTGCCGAGGCTGAGGGAGAGGGCACCCTTCTTGGCGGCCTCGTCGATGCCGCCCGGATCGCCGGTGACGTAGAGCCCGGGGATGCCGAGCGCACCGCCGGCCGCAGTGATCTCCATCAGCGAGTTGAGCACCGTTGCCGGAGCTTCCTTGGCATCATGGCCGTGCCCCCTGGCTTCGAAACCGACGGCGTCGACGCCGCAATCGACTTCCGGGACGCCCAGAAGCTGTTCGATCTGCTCTGCCGGCCCGCCTTGGGTCAGGTCCACGGTTTCGCAGCCGAAGCTGCGCGCCTGGGCCAGCCGGTCAGCGTTCAGGTCTCCGACAATCACGACGGCGGCGCCCAGCAGCTGGGCGCTGGTGGCCGCAGCCAGCCCGACCGGGCCGGCTCCCGCGACGTAAACCGTGGAGCCGACTCCGACGCCGGCGGAGACGGCGCCATGGAAGCCGGTGGGGAAGATATCCGACAGCATTGTCAGGTCCATCATCTTCTCGAGGGCCTGGTCCTTGTCCGGGAACTTCAGCAGGT
Source organism: Arthrobacter sp. (assembly GCA_035466775.1). Classification (GTDB taxonomy): domain Bacteria; phylum Actinomycetota; class Actinomycetes; order Actinomycetales; family Micrococcaceae; genus Arthrobacter. The sequence continues at coordinate 32,587 of DATIUQ010000074.1, read as the reverse complement.
TCCAGTCCGCGTACGGCACCAGGACGTAGTTCGCCTGGCCGCCGACCCAGCCGCCCATGTCGACGTAGCCATAGGCGCTGCCGGGGCGGTCAGGGTTGACGTTCAGGCAGATGCCCGTCTTCCGCTCCTTGCAGTTGCGGCAGCGTCCGCACGCGATGTTGAACGGGACGGAGCAGATGTCCCCTACCTTGATGAATTCGACGTCGGGCCCAACCTCCACCACTTCGCCGGTGATTTCGTGGCCGAGGACCAGGTCCGACGGGGCTGTGGTGCGGCCACGGACCATGTGCTGGTCGGAGCCGCAGATGTTTGTGGCAACGGTTTTGAGGATTACGCCATGGCGCACCGAACGGCCCACGTTGGCGGGGTTGACCCCCGGACCGTCTTTGAGTTCGAAGCTGGGGTAGTCAATGTCGATCAGTTCGACCTTGCCCGGCCCCTTGTAGGCAACGGCTTTGTTCCCTGTCATCACTTTCCTCCTGGTTTCACGGACCCCAATATGAGTGTCCAGTTGTGATTCACGAAGCGTGCTGATGCACCGTCCCCGGGCGCTAGGCGGCTGCACCGCCGATGGCCCGACGCGCGCGTCGGCGCCATGGGCGTGCCCGGATTTCTTGGAAGGTCCGGCCAGTCTAGGCGCTAAGCATGCTTAGGGATAGGGGCCGTTGTGCCCTTGTGGTCTGGGAGCCGACTCTCAGCTGAGGGCCGACTGAACCGCCTCGATCACGTCCGGCGAGTCAGGCCCCACGGTGGGGGCGAAACGGGCCACGACTTCGCCGTCGCGGTTCACCAGGAACTTCTCGAAGTTCCATTTCACCAGTCCCGGCAGGACTCCGTTCCTGAATTTGGTGAGCTCGGCGTAGAGCGGATGCTGCTTCCTGCCGCGGACGTTGGCTTTGGCGGTCAGCGGGAAGGTGACGCCGAAGTTGCGTTCGCAGAATTCGGCGATTTCCGAGTCGGCGGCAGGTTCCTGGCCTGCGAACTGGTTGCAGGGGACGCCGAGCACATGGAAGCCCTGGTCGCGGAACTTGTTGTGAAGGGCCTCAAGTCCTGCGTACTGCGGGGTGAAACCGCACTGGGACGCCACGTTCACTACAAGCACCACCTCGCCCTTGAAGCGGCCAAAGTCGGTGTCTGTGCCATCGATCAGGGTGAGCGGAATGCTGTGGAGAGCGGTCATGGGCGGTTTCCTCGCGAAGTCGGCACGTCGTGTTCCGGAGTGTGTTCCGGATGTTGTCACGACAGTCATTCGCTGCCAACGCGCGCGGGTATGGGTCGGCGCCTGCTACGGACCGGGTGTCAAGGACGGGTCCGTGGTCGCCGACGGTTCAGTGGACTGCGTGGGCGGTGCAGGTGCCGACGTGGGCTCCGGCTCCGGCTCCGGCGCCGGCGGTGGCGGCGGCGCAGGTTCCACAACGGGTGGCGGCGGCGATACCGGTTCCACAACGGGCGGAGGCGGCGGTAGCGGTGCAGGTTCCACAACGGGCGGAGGCGGTAGCGGTGCAGGTTCCACAATGGACGGGGGCGGCGGCACTGGCGGCGCGGTGGGCTCCGGCGTCGGCGTCGGCGTCGGCGTTTCCGCAGGTGGCGGCGTTGTGGTGCCAGGCCCCGTGGGCGGCGGGGGGTCGCCGGGGGTCGGAGTGTCACTCGGCGGCTCGGAGCCACCCGGTGCCGTGGTTTCCCCTGTTGATCCGCTCGACGGCTGACTGGGTTCTGGCGTTGGCGTGTCCCACCGCGTCTTCGTCGGAGAGAGGGCGTCCCCGGTCGAAGGGGTGGGCGTGGCGGACGGGGAGTCCGACGCGCCCGACCACGCCGAGGCGGGCGCCTCGTGGGCTCCGCCGGCCACGACATGCGTCCCGTCTTCGGACACAGGGATGGCCCAGCCGAGCGACGTGTTGGACGGCTTGCCGGCGTCGGGCTCGTAGCTGGTCATGTCGATAGTGCCCAACTGGTCCGTCTGCGTGATCGGCAGAAGCGTCCAGTCATGCGGGTTCTTGTGGGAGCCGTTCAGGATGGTCTCGAAATGCAGGTGGCAGCCGGTGGACGATCCGGTGGTCCCCACCCGGGCGATGACCTCGCCTACCCGTACCGAGTCGCCCTTCTTGACGGCGATCGCTTCGAGATGGTTGTAGGTGGTGATGAGCCCGTTGCCGTGGTCGATTTCCACGCGGTTACCGCCACCCCACGGGTGCCAACCGACCGCCCGAACGACTCCGGAGTCGGCGGAATAGACGCGTGTGCCGCAGGCCGCGGCGTAGTCCTGCCCCCAGTGGAATTCACCCGAGGACCCTGTGATGGGGCTGGTCCGCAGCCCGAACGGCGAGGACTCCGAAAGCGATTCGAGGGGCGCCATAAGGAAGCCTTCTGCGGGCCGCTTCAGCCCGGCGGAAGCCACGTTGAGTTCACCCGGAACGCCGTCTTTTGAGGTCGTCTCAACCGTGGACCGGGTGTAGGCCACCAGCGCCAGGGCGTCCGCGGTGGGAGCAGATGGGGCCAGAGCCTCAGCGCCCGAGCCGGTGGGGGCGCCTGTGGTTCCCGGATCCAGGACGCCGGGTCCCACAACGCCGGAGGCCAGTGACGGCGACGGCGTAACCGCAGATCCGGTGCCGGACAGGCCCTGGACTCCGAAGGTCAAGACCGCCAGGGAAAGGCAGAAACCCCCGGACAAACAGCGCACAGCGTTGATGCGCGCTCTGACCGACTGCTCACTCGATGCGTTTCCCCAGTGTTTTCCCACAATGTGACTCCTGGATTCCATCCGCCAGTCCCCAATTTCGCGGACTCACGTTCCCATGGGACCACAATCGGGTTGCACTGGGAACCGCAAAAAGGTACCCCTTTCAAACTCAAGTGGTGGCCCAGTAGTACTGGGGATCGGGGCAAGTACTGGCCATGGCACCGGTGGGCGAGAATGGAGTATGCGCAACTTCCTCAGGGAATGGCAGTCCGAACTCAAGCAGACGTTTACCGGGACCCGGGACGCCGTCCCGGAGTGGGTTCCGCGGCTGGCCGAAGGCGACGATCCTGGCTACCACCGGCCGGGTTCCGCAGTCTGGGCCGTCCACGGGGACATGCCGACGATTGTGGCGGGCATTCGGGCCCTGCTGATGCAGGCGCTTCATCCCGGTGCGCTGGCCGGCGTCCACGACCACTCCCGGTTCCGCGAGGATCCCCTGGGCCGGCTTGCTGGAACCATCCGCTGGATTTTCACAGTGTCCTATGGGTCAACCGCCGCGGCCCGGGCGGCCTCCGACTGGGTGCTCCGGCTGCACGGATCCGTCCGCGGGGACTACGTCGACGGGCACGGGGTTCCCCGGAGCTATGCGGCGAATGATCCGGAACTGCTCCGCTGGGTCCATATCGCATTCACCGATGCTTTCCTCTCGGCGCACAAGATCTGGGGCCGGCCGATCCCGGGCGGTCCCGATGCCTACGTGCGTGAGTGGGCGCAAGCCGGCGAGCTGATGGGAGTGCAGTCCCCGCCGCGCAGCGAGGAGGCCATGCGCCGGCAGCTGGACCATTGGTACGACGCCGGCGAGCTCCGTTCCGACGACAGGGTCGCCGAGACCGTGGCGTTCATCCGCGATCCTCCGCTCCATCCCGCGCTCAGGCCGGGCTACCGGGTGCTCTTCGCGGCGGCAGTGCTGAGCCTCGAGCCCAAGTACCGCGAGCTGCTGGGCCTCCGGACGGCACGGTTCGGCCCTATCCCCCTGCCCGTGCGCCTGGCCACCAAGGTGACCCTCGGCGTCGTCCATGTTGCCCTGGGCAGGATGGGACCCAGCGAGCAGGCTGCCCGGGCCCGGCTCCGCAGGCTGGGCTACCGGGCCTGAACGCGGACCGGGTCCGGGTTGCGGGAGCACCTCGGACGCAAAAAGGCCCCGGTCCAAGGGACCGGGGCCAACCGCGGAGAATGGGGGATTTGAACCCCCGAGGGCGTTAACCCAACACGCGTTCCAGGCGTGCGCCATAGGCCGCTAGGCGAATTCTCCAGTAGCTTCTGAATCAAAAGCAGATACTAGACTACCTGAACTTCCCGGCATCGCCCAATTGGCCCCTCAGACCCCCGCACCACGGGACATGCCCCGCCCCCGGCGTCGCGGGTGCGCATATGCCCACTATGTCCTCCCGTAGCCGCAAAAAATGGGCATGTCCCCCTGGATTTACCGGGCACTCAGTGCGCGATTCGGGGCACACTCAATCGTCGGGTAAACTTGCTGACGGCCCCTCATGTGGCGTCATCCTGTTGAACTCCCCCAGGACCGGAAGGTAGCAAGGGTAAATGGGCTCTGGCGGGTGCATGAGGGGTCTTTTATGTCTGTGCCGATTGGTAGGGTTTAGCTGTGACTGTTACTACCGCTCTTTACCGTAGATACCGCCCAGATTCGTTCGCGGACGTTATCGGGCAGGAACACGTCACCGAGCCGCTGATGACGGCCCTGCGCAAGAACCGCGTGAACCACGCCTACCTCTTCTCGGGCCCCCGCGGTTGCGGAAAAACCACGTCGGCCCGCATCCTGGCACGCTGCCTGAACTGCGCCGAGGGCCCCACGGACACTCCCTGCGGCAAGTGCCCCAGCTGTGTCGAACTCGCCCGCGGCGGCTCCGGCTCCCTTGACGTCATCGAAATCGATGCCGCCAGCCACGGCGGCGTGGACGACGCCCGCGACCTGCGCGAACGGGCCACCTACGCCCCAGTCCGGGACCGCTACAAGATCTTCATCATCGACGAAGCCCACATGGTCACGTCCGCCGGGTTCAATGCCCTGCTTAAGATCGTCGAAGAACCGCCGGAACACATCAAGTTCATCTTCGCCACCACGGAGCCGGACAAGGTCATCGGCACCATCCGCTCCCGCACGCACCACTACCCGTTCCGGCTGGTGCCGCCGGAGCCGCTCATGGCTTATCTCGAGCTGCTCTGCACGCAAGAGAACGTCCCCGTGGCGCCCGGCGTGCTCTCGCTCGTCATCCGCGCCGGCGGTGGTTCCGTGCGCGACTCGCTCTCCGTTCTGGACCAGCTCATGGCCGGCGCCGGGCCAAACGGACTGGACTACGAACTCGCCGTCGCCCTCCTCGGGTACACCCACGCCTCCCTGCTGGACGACGTCGTGGAGGCCGTGGCCGCGTCCGACGCCGCCACCGTCTTCCGCGCCGTGGACCGCGTCATCCAGACCGGCCACGACCCCCGCCGCTTCGTGGAGGACCTGCTCGAGCGATTCCGGGACCTCATCATCGTCCAGGCCATGCCGGAAAGCGCCCAGTCGATCCTCCGCGGCATGCCCGCGGACCAGATCGCGCGGATGCAGAACCAGGCCCACAACCTCGGCGCGGCCGAGCTGTCCCGGGCGGCGGATGTCACCAACACCGCCCTGACCGAGATGACCGGTGCCACCTCGCCACGGCTGCACCTCGAATTGCTGTGCGCCCGCATCCTGCTGCCGTCTTCCGAGCAGACCGAGCGGGGAATTGCCGCCCGCATCGACCGCGTGGAACGTCGCCTGAATTACGCCGGGAACGACGTCGGGGCTCCCGCTCCGGCACTCACGGCGCCGGCACCTTCTGTTCCGGCACCTGCTGTTCCGGCACCTACGGTTCAGGCGCCGCCCGTTTCGGCACCCGCGGTTCCGGCCAGCGCCGCCGCCACACCGGTTCCGGCCGCTGCAGCTCCAGCGGCCGCGGCACCTGCCCTGGCCCCTGATCGCACCGCCGAACCGGCCCGGGAGACACTCACCCCTCCGCGTGTGAGCACCGGCGACTGGCCCGTCGACGAGCCAGCGGCGGCCACCCGCGTCCCTTCCGCAAAATCCGGCGCACCCGTGGCTTCCGCGCCGGTGCAGCCAGCGCCGGCAGCCGTTGCGTCACCGGCTCCCGCCGCCTTCAGCCAGGCTCCCGCGGGCAACGCCCCCGCGGCCCCTGCGCAGTCCCCGACGGAACCTGCGCCGTCCCCGACAGCACCGGCCCAGCACCAGCCGGCACCTTCGGTTCCTGCGGCAGCCGGCGCCGGGTCCGGTCCCGACGTCGAGGTCCTTCGCCGTGCCTGGCCGGAGATCCTGCAGACGCTGACCAAGATCAAGCGGAGCACCTGGGCACTCGTCGAACCGAATGCCCAGGTGGGCCACTTTGAGGACCATGTCCTGACGCTTGCCTTCACGACGTCCGGGCTGGCCGGAGCGTTCGGCCGGGCGGACCACTCCGAGAACCTGCGGCAGGCGATCCACAAAACGATCGGCATCGAATGCCAGATCACCGCAGTGGCCGGCGGAAGCAACAGCGCAGCGAGCTCTGAGCCAAACCCAAAAGCACCCGTTAGCCGGGACGTCCCGGCCACGTCCACCGACGCTGACTGGGGCCTGCCCCCGGCCGACGTCCCAGCCCAGGCCACCCCGGCCCAATCCGCCACGACCCACCCCGAGCGGCCGCAGACGGCGCCCGCCTCCCAGGCGCCGTCGCCTCCAGTTGCTGCAACCGCGCCGGCTATTCCGTCGACTCCGGCGCAGGCAACCGCGTCTCCGGTCGCTCCGGCGCAGGCAACCGCGTCTCCGGTCGCTCCGGCCCAGGCACCCGCACCTCTGGTCGCTCCGGCCCAGGGACCCGATTTCCAAGCGCCGTCCCCCGCCCCGGAGACTGTCGCCCCCGGGGTAACCCCGTCCACCGCTCCGGCAAACGAACCCCAGGGCTCTCCGTCCGAGGCTGCCGGCTCCTACGCATACCCCGAGGATGACTGGGGTCCGCCGCGCGACGAGGATGCTCCGCCCCTGGACGAGGAGCCGCCCATGGACTGGGACCCGTCGGCGCCTGCCGTCGCGCGGTCCGTCCAGCCGGCCGCAGCGCCCGCCAGCCAACGGAAGGCCACGCCGGCCCGTTCCGGCACTGCGTCCAAACCGGCCCAGACAAATGATCCGGCTCCCCAGGGGCCGGACACCGCCAACGACCCGTGGGCCCGCGCTGTCGAGGAGGCCCCGGGGATCTGGGCGGTCGGCACGGCTTCCAATGTCGGGAGCTACCGGCCGGAGGAGTCCGTGACGCCCGACCCCGCGCCTGAGCCGGAACCGCCGCACTACGAACCCGCGGCTGCCCAGGTCCCGCACTACGCCGCAGCAGTGCCTGCGTCGGCCGCATATGCGCCTGTGGAGTCCTCTGTGAACGGCTGGGGAGACTCCGCCGAGCTCGTGCCGGCCGGCGCCGCATCCGGTCCGGCCTCAGCGGGCGCTGCACTCGCAACAGCAGCCCCTGCCACAGTTGCGGCCCCCGCATCCCAGGCTGAGCCGACCCCCTCGGGCCGGCAAAGCCTTTACCAGCGGCTGTCCAACAGCCCCGAAGCCGAGGCCGGACGCGCCAAGGCTCCGGCCCGCGCAGCTGCCACCACCACATATGTCCAGGACATCCCCAGCGCGGACGACGAAACGATCGAGGAATCGGGCGTCTTCGGACGGGCCGCCGTCGAACGCATCCTGGGCGGAAAACTCGTGGAGGAGCGGTCGCTGGACGGGAGCCCGCTTCCGCCGCGCTTCTAGCAGCCCCGCCGGGCCCCCGGCCCGTCATCACCCCAAACGAACGAGGACATTGTGTACGAAGGTGCAGTTCAAGAGCTGATTGACGAGCTCGGACGCCTTCCCGGAGTCGGTCCGAAGTCCGCCCAGCGGCTGGCTTTCCACATCCTTGAAGCCGACCCGCAGGACATGAAGCGGCTCGTGGACGCCATCACCACCGTCAAGGAACGGGTCAAGTTCTGCACGGTGTGCGGCAACGTGACGGAGCAGGAACTGTGCAACATCTGCCGCGACCCGCGGCGGGACCCCTCGATCATTTGCGTCGTCGAAGAATCCAAGGACGTCCTCGCCGTCGAACGCACCCGCTCCTTCCGCGGCCGGTATCACGTGCTGGGCGGGGCGATTAATCCCATCGCCGGCATCGGCCCGGAGCAGCTCCGGATCCGCGAACTCCTCACCCGGCTCAACGACGGCGCCATCCAGGAAATCATCATCGCGACCGACCCCAACCTTGAGGGCGAGGCCACGGCCACCTACCTCGCGCGCATGCTCAAGTCGATCGGCATCGCCGTCACCCGGCTCGCGTCCGGACTCCCCGTCGGCGGCGACCTCGAGTACGCCGACGAGGTCACGCTCGGCCGGGCCTTCGAAGGCCGCCGCAACGCTTTGAGCTGAGCGGAGTCCAGCGCATGTCCCGGCCGGCCCCGATCCGCACCGAACGCCTGGTGCTGCGTCCAGTCGCCGTGGAAGACGCGGCGGCGGTCCTGCGATTCCGCAGCGACCCTGTGGCGACGCAGTTTCTGTCCCACGAACCCCTGGGACCCGAGGAGAACATCGCCAGGCTGGTCCAGCTGGTTGGTGCCGCTGACGCGTCCGGCGTGGATTGGTTCAACTTCGGCTGGGCCATTGAGCTCCGCGAGACGGGCGAGGTCATCGGTGAGGGGAGGACGTGGAACTCGGCAGAGCCGCCGGGGCCGGGCGGGATACCCGCCGACTGCGCGAGCCTCGGGTATGTCCTCCATCCTGCCCACCACGGTCGGGGCCTTGCCCGCGAGGCAGCGGGCGCCCTGGTCAGCTGGCTCTTCGAAGAACGCGGAACACAAACGGTGTTCGCGGGAGTGTATGAGCCCAATCTCCCCTCCCAACGGCTACTGGCCGGCCTGGGCTTCCGGCAGGACCGCCATTTCTCGGCCTCGCAGGACACAACGGGCAAGTACCTTCCGTCCCGGCGCTACAGACTGGACCGGCCCTCCCGTCCGACCAGCCCCCGGACCGCCACCAAACCGGGTGCGCCGTCGTCCTGAGGCCACCCCGCAGGGGACATGCCCAGCCGCCGCGCCCAGGAATGGACTTAGTGCCAATATGTCCATCCGCCGGCCGCGGCGGAGGGCATGCGCCGACGGGCGGGAGCGCATGTCCAGTCGTGGGCCGTGGCGGAGGGCATGTCCGGGGGAACCGGGGGCCGGGTGTCTGGCATACGGTCACAATTCAGCGACCGGGGCCTCGCGGCGATAAACTGGGCGGAGAAGTTACGCCGTCGCGCCGTTTGGTTGCTTGGCCCATAACCCCGATCCAGTGAGGGTGCGCGCATGAGTTTGCCCACTACCGAAGTCCACCCCGGTCCTCAGCCACACGAGCTGCCCGTCTCTGCCACCGCCACGAAACACCTTGTGGTGAAGAAGTTCGGCGGTTCCTCCGTGGCGGACGCGGAGGGCATTAAGCGCGTGGCCCGGCGGATCGTGGATGCCCAGAACGCCGGCGACGAGGTGGTCGTGGTTGTGTCCGCCATGGGCGACACCACCGACGAGCTCCTTGACCTCGCGTCGCAGGTCACCGACTCAGCCCCGGCCCGGGAAATGGACATGCTCCTTTCCGCCGGGGAACGCATTTCCATGGCACTGCTCGCCATGGCCATCAACAAGTTCGGCGCCTCGGCCCAGTCGTTCACCGGCTCGCAGGCCGGCATGATCACCGACGGCATCCACGGCAAGGCCCGGATCATCGACGTCGACCCGCACCGCATCCGCACCGCCCTGGACAAGGGGCATGTTGCGATCGTCGCCGGCTTCCAGGGCATGAGCCGCACCACCAACGAAGTCACTACCCTGGGCCGCGGCGGCTCTGACACGACGGCGGTGGCGCTGGCGGCCGCCCTCGACGCCGATGTGTGTGAGATCTTCACGGATGTCGACGGGATCTACACCGCCGATCCGCGTGTTGTACCGTCCGCCCGCAAGATCGACCGGATCTCCAGCGAGGAAATGCTCGAACTGGCGGCGTCCGGCGCCAAGATCCTGCACCTGCGCTGCGTCGAATACGCGCGCCGCTTCGGGGTGCCCCTCCACGTCCGTTCCTCATTCAGCCAGAACGAAGGCACCTGGGTCCTGCCCGGCGCCGACGACAAGATCACAACGCAAGAAGGAGTCGCCTTGGAGCAGCCAATCATCTCCGGAGTTGCACACGATCGTTCCGAGGCCAAGGTCACGGTGGTCGGGGTTCCCGACATCCCCGGCAAGGCCGCGGCGATCTTCCAGGTCATCGCCGATGCGCACTCGAACATCGACATGATCGTCCAGAACGTCTCCACGCACGGCACCGGCCGGACCGACATTTCCTTCACGCTGCCGATCGTCGAGGGCGCAGACGCCCTGGCCGCCCTGCACGCCGCGCAGGACCGGATCGGCTTCGAGAGCATCGAGTACAACGAGCAGATCGGCAAACTGTCGCTGATCGGCGCCGGCATGCGCTCCCACCCGGGGGTCTCGGCGCGGTTCTTCGCCGCCCTTTCAGAGGCCGGCATCAACATCAACATGATTTCGACGTCGGAGATCCGGATCTCCGTCGTCACGCACGCGGACCTGCTGGACGACGCCGTGCGCGCCATCCACAAGGCCTTCGACCTGGACAGCGATGACGAGGCCACGGTCTATGGCGGTACCGGCCGCTGAGCCACCCGCCGGCTGCAGCACCAAGACTTAACTGACAAAGGGAGCGGCGTCCGCCGCTCCCTTTGTCATGACGTGTCATGCCTGCGTGTTCCGTCCCCGCGGGCCGCTGTTCAGACTTCCTCCTTCGGAAGGTCTTCCTTCCGGACCGCGTAGCGGTGTCCCTGCGCATCGGTCTCCACTTCGAAACCGGCAAGGTCCGTTTCGGAGGCCTGCTCGTAGTCGTCATGTCTGTGCACGACCGGTGCGGCGGTGTCTCCCCGCGAAGCAGGGCCGAAAAGGAAGCGTGCCCATGAAGACGGGTGCAGGTGCTGCCTCAGTGCAGCTTTTTTCAGAGCAAGTGCCACATTCCCACCCCCTCTCCAGCCTTCGAGTCATGCGGAATGGCTGTGCCAGTGCCCTCATTTTACGCCCGACGGCGGCAAAAGGCATGGGAGCCGGCGGGCCGGAATCGCGGTCCGCGGCCTGGCCAAGTGCACCTAGCGGAGCGACTTGTCCCCGGGGTCGCGGGGCACGACGTAGGTGCTGCCGTCGGGGCGGTGCAGTGTCTCCCACTGCTGGGTTTCGGCTTCGCGCTGGGCCAGCAGCTCCCGGTTCTGCTCGGTCATCTCGTGGCCTAGGGCGCTGCGGTTGGCCGGCCCGAAAATCATCCGGAGCCTGCCCATCTTCTGCATGAACCTCTGGGAGGCGTTTTCGGTGCTTTCCTCTGCCATCACTATCCACTCCTGAGAACGAGACGTTGCCATCAGTGTACGCTAATGATTAGTGCACAAACTATCCGCGGAGGGCCCACATGACAGATGTGACCGAAGGAACCGATGATGATCTCCTGCTGGAACACCAGCTCTGCTTCGCCCTCACTGTGGCCTCCCGCAGTGTCGTCGGCGCCTACAAACCGGTGCTGGACAAGCTCGGGCTGACCCATCCCCAGTACCTCGTGATGCTGTGCCTCTGGGAATCCAGCCCGCGTTCCGTTCGCGACATCAGCGACGCCCTCGCCCAGGAGCCGGCAACCATCTCGCCCCTGCTGCGCCGCCTGGAAACGGCCGGGCTCATCACCCGACAGCGCGTTCCCGGTGACGAGCGGACCCTGGCCGTGGGCCTGACTCCACACGGCGCAGCGCTCCGGCAACGGGCCACGGCCGTGCCCGGAACCATGATGGACCGGCTGGGCCTGACCCGTGAACAGGTCACCCACCTGCATTCCGCCATGATGGATCTGATTGCGGCCACGAAGACCGTCCCCGAGGGCCCGCCCCGGCGGTAGACTGGGCAAAACACAGGAGGACAGCTGATGCGCAAGCAATTGACCGGCGCGGCCCTGGTTCTGATGGTGGCGGCCGGGCTGGCAGCCTGTTCACCAGGCGGCGGGCCCGCCCCGACGGCCACCGCACCCACCGGCACAGAGAGCCCGCCGGCGACGGGCACTCCGTCACCGGACGCCGAAACCAAGACTCCTGCCCCCTCGCCGTCCGCCGCGCCGGTGACCTCCGGCCCCGGCCAGGGCAACGCCGAACTCTCGATTATGGTCAAGCCTTCCGAGACTGGCACCCCCGCGAACTTCACCCTGGTCTGCGTCGACGGCGTCCCCGCGGCGGAAAGCCAGCATCCCGACGCTGCCGCGGCCTGCCTGGCCCTGAAGGCCAACGCGGCGATCCTCAGTCCTGCGCCCCGGCCCACGGACCAGGCCTGCACCATGCAGTACGGCGGCCCGCAGCTGGCAACAGTGACCGGCGTCGTGGACGGCCGGCCGGTCGAAACGAACTTCAGCCTGCGCGACGGCTGCGAGATCGCCACCTGGAACGCCGCCAAGGACGTCCTTGGCACCACCGGCGGAGCTGTCTAAGCTGCAGCACCTCCGCCAGGACGGCTGGCTGACCCGCCAGTCCGCCCACCAGACGCGTGTCCGGCGCTATGCCGACCCATACCTCGCCCGGAGGTCGGCGGGAAAGAAGCACCCGGTCGAGGACTTCCTCTTCACGTACTACACGCAGAAACCGGGCCAGCTGCTGCGCTGGCACCCGGGCGCCGGCGTCGTGCTGTCCGGTCCCGCCGCGGCCGAGCGCACCACCTGGAAGTACTACCGCAGGCCCGACGACGGCGACCTCGCCGCCGCCGGGCTGCCTGCGGGCACCCCCGCCGTCACTGTCGACGTCGAAGCGTTTGTGCGGGACCGCCGGGACGCCCTGCAGTTCGCCGGGATCATCCTGTCCGGGACGGCGGCGAGGCCGGCCCAGTTCGGCTGCTTCGGGCTGCACGAATGGGCGATGGTCTACCGGCAGGACAAATTCCAGCTCCGGCATGAATACCTCGAGCTGCGGCTCGGTTCCGAACGGACCGATGCGGTAGTGGAAGAGAACCGGATCCGTTGCTCCCACTTCGACGCCTTCCGGTTCTACACCCCGGACGCCGTACCGCTGAACAGCCTGGAACCGAGCCGCGAGAACCAGCGGACCATGGAACAGCCGGGCTGCCTGCACGCGAACATGGACCTGTACAAGTGGGCCTACAAACTGGCCCCGCTGCTCCCCAGCGAGCTGGTGATGGACTGCTTCGAGCTCTCCTGGCGGATCAGGGCCATGGACATGCAGGCGTCCCCCTACGACCTGAAGGCGTGGGGCTATCCCGCCATCCTGATCGAGACCCCCGAAGGCAAGGCCGAGTACGTCGAGTACCAGCGGGCTTTTTCCGCAGAATCGCAGGAGCTGCGGCAGCGCCTGCTGCGGGAGCTGTCGCCCAGTCTCCGGTTGGCGGGTTCCGGCCGGATCCCCGCCCCCGAACGCACGGAAGGACCACAATGACAGCCGCCCACGACAGTCACCGCCGCCACGAGATCGACCTGACCGTCAGCCTGACCGAGGCCCCGGGCGCCCCGGAATATGTGTTCCGGCTGACGGCCAGCGGCGGCGTCCTCGCCGAGGAGTGCACGCTGCCGGACTCCGCGGCCGCCCTCGCGGCAGTGGAGCGGCACGGGGAGGACATCTTCTTCCCCAAGCCCGGTCCGCCGAAGATGTGCACCCAGCAGTATGGCGGCCCGCAGGTGGCTGTGGTGACCGGCTGGTTCCTGGGCCGGGAGGTCAGCAGCACGTTCAGCCGCACCGATGGCTGCGAGATTGCCCGCTGGCGTGCCATGGCGCCGCTGCTGGGCGGGGTTGCAGGCTCCACCGGGGCAATTTGAGCCCTGCGGAAGCCCGCAGGTTTCACCAGTTAACAGGCAAAAGGCAACGGCCGGCGGTGCGAACCGCCGGCCGTTGCCTTTGTTGTCAGGTTGAGCCGCGCCTAGATAGCGTTGTTGGGGCGTTCAAGCTCCTGGTTCTGGAACTTGGATTGCGCAGCTGCGCTTTCCGAGGTCGGTGCCACCGATGCGGCGCCTGCAGCGTTCACCACAACCGTGACGAACGTCGGCTCGCTGGCACCGGCATAGGTGATCCGTCCGATGTAGGAGCCGGGCTTCAGGTCGGTCCAGTTCAGCGTGATCTTGCCCGTTTCACCGTTCGGGAGCACTAGCGGGTTGGGGGTGATGGTGGCGTTGTTCTCGTTGGCACCGAGAATCGCGGCATCGACGCTGGCCTTCGTGGCCTTGCCGCCCGGGCTGGAGTACAGGTTCGCGTAGACCCAGTAATCTCCCGCGGTCGGGTTGGAAATCGACAGTGTCTCGCTGGCCGATGACGTGGCCACCTGCTCGACGCCCCGGGGCGTGACGACCCACATGTCGAAGTCCGCGGCCGGGTCGGAGGAGATGACCGAGAACTTGGCCAGCGGAGCGCCGGCCTTGACTGTCACCTTCTTGACGTAGGTCGAGGCATCGGGGCGGCCAGCGAACGGACCGGGGACCAGCTCCACGGCAGAGGAATCCGCCTTGGACAGGCCGTCGAGGGTCATGTTCGTCGGGTTGCTCGTGCCGGACACAACGCTGATGTCGCCCGAACCGGTGCCGGACTCGGTGCTCAGGAAAACATCCTTCGCGGCGACGACAGACTGCGGCCGGACTGCGATCGGCGAGGTGACGGACTTGCCTGCGCCCTCCCAGCTCAGCGACCCCATGGCGAACTTGCCCAGGGCAGCGTTCTTGTTCTCAAAGGTGACCTTGAAGGTCTTCTTCTCGCCGGCGGCCTTGAAGTTCAGGGCCGCCGGAGCCACATTGACCTGGATTCCGGGCACATTGGCTTTGACCTTGTAGACGCCCGGGGTCAGGGCGGTGACAGTGCGGGTGACCTCGATCTTGCCGGTGAGATTGCCCAGCGAGAAGGACGCGACGTTCATGTCGCGCGGCAGCGTGCTGGACGGCAGGCCGAGGTTGATCCCGGTGCCCTGGATGAACTTCCAGTAGTCCTCTTCGTTGGCGTCGTAGACAAGACCCGGATCGACCATGCGTGCCGGATCCACCTGGCCCGCGCCGGTGGCGTGGACGTCAGTGTTCTTGGAGCCATCAGCATTCACGACGTTGCCGGCTGTGGTCATCATGGCGGACTTGACCGTTGCCGGGGACCACTTCGGGTTCTTGCCCAGGAGCAGCGCGCCGAAACCGGCGACGTGCGGTGCTGCCATGGAGGTACCGGAGAGGAATCCGAAGTCGTCGCCGCCCGTACCGATCGGTGACACACCGGCCAGGACTGCAACGCCGGGAGCTGCAACGTCAGGCTTGAGCAAGTCGGAGCCGGTGGCCAGCAGCGGCCCGCGAGAGGAGAAGCCGGCGATCTGCGGCTGAGCTTCCAGCGGCAGCCCCGTGGTGTCCTTGTTGACGAGTGACACGGTGGTGGCCGGGTTGGCGGTGACCTTGGCCTTGATGGCCTCGGTGGCTGGCGGGTTCACGTGCACGGTCGGGATGGAGTGCTTGTCCGTGTCCAGCGAGGAGCTGCTGAGGTTCACGAGAATCATGCCGACACCGCCGCCTCGGGCAACCTCGGCGCTCTTGGCGACGCGGTCGACGACGCCGCGGTCGCAGACGACGACCTTGCCTGCGACCTTCGCCGGGTCCAGGGTGCCGGGGCCGCACAGGGCGGGGGACGTCGGCGGGGTCGCCGCGGCCGCATTGGCAGCCAGCACAACGCCGGCGTCCTTGACCTCTTTGTTCATGATGCTGGCGCCCCGGAACTTGGTGCCGTCAGCAAATTCAACCGTGCCCTGAAGCTCCTGGGAGAAGCTGCTGGCCGCAACCGTGGTGACCCAGGGGCCGCCGTGGTTGACGGTGCTCGCCGTCGGACCGGAGTTTCCGGCCGAAGCGGCCACGAAGATGCCTGCGGAGGCGGCGTTCAGGAAAGCAATCGAGACCGGGTCGATCACGGACGTCGTCGAGCCGGAGATGGAGTAGTTCAGCACATCCACCCCGTCCTCGATGGCCTGTTCGACGGCGGCGACGGACGAGGAGCTGTAGCAGCCGCCGGTATTCGGGTCGGTGTCTTCCCAGCAGACCTTGTACACGGAAAGCTTGGCAGCGGGCGCGATGCCGCTGGTCTGACCGAAGCTGCGTCCGTCGACGAACGTCTCAACGTTGGCATTGCCCACTGCGGTGCTGCCGGTGTGGGTGCCGTGGCTGTCGACATCGACCGGGGACAGCAGCTCCTCCGGTGCCCTGTTGCCCGGCGGAACGTAGGCCAGGAAGTCCTCGGCGAAGTAGTGCGCACTGAGAACCTTGGAGTTGCAGGCAGAACCGTCGAAGTTCTGGCCCGTCTGGCACTCGCCGACGAAGGTTTCGCCGTCGGACTTGAGCATCGCGATCTTGCCGTCCGCCGTCCTGTACGGAACACCGACAACGGGTTTGCCCACGAGGGGCTTGACCTCTTCGCCGGCAAAGAAAGCGCTGCCCGGGGTGTACCCGGTGTCGATGACGCCGACGACGACGCCCTTGCCGGCACCGTCCTGACCGCCAAACTTGGTGTTCCACGTGCCCTTATCGCCACTGAGCTTCAGGAAATCGGTGCTGGAGTAATCCGGCGCGTTTTCCGTGTCGGGGAGGACCGCCAGAACGCTGGGATCCTTGGCGAGTTTGAGGGCCTGGTCCGTGGTGAGCGTGGCGCTGAAGCCGTTGACCGCGGCGGAGTACTGACGGTTGATCTTCACGCCCTGCTGCCCGGCGACGTCGGCCTGCTTCTTCTCCAGGTGGGCCCGGTACGACTTGACCTCGGCCTTCGCTGCGTCGAACTTCTTGCCTGCAGCCGGCTTGGTGGCCGGAAAACCTGCCGTGTTGCCTTGGTAGCTCGCCGCCGGCGTCTCGGCGAGCTGGACGATGTAACGCCCGTCCGGATAGCTGCTGGGATCCAGATTCTTCTGTGCAACTTGTGCAACGGTGGATCCCGGTGCCGCGGTGGCGGGCGCGATCGCGACTGTTGACAAGAGAACCGGCAAGCCCAGGGTCAGTGCCACGGCCCTCCGGAGTCCCCCGCTTCGAAGGAAGCTCTTTCCTGGTGTATTCACGTGTGGTTGAACCTTTCATAAGGAACGGTCCCGGCGCTGCAGCCGGGTCAAAGGACTGGCAGGACAGAAAGAGCTGAGACTCTCAGGGCCCCACGGATACCAGCCGATTCATACAGTACAGACTGAGAGCCAGATATGACATAGAACACATAGAGGAATTGAAAATTTGTCACACAATTCGACAGCACGCGTTTGGGTCGGTGCCGAAAGCGGGGGGCGCAGACCCCGCGGAGGCACCGCGGACGGCCATCCCCGCGCCACCCACACGCGGCGCGCGGGCGCGCCCTGGCCGGGCCGGGCGCGCCGGGCGGCCTACTGCCGGGGCGTCCGGACCACTTCGCTGATCCAGGCGCGGGTCTTCGCATCGAGCGGCCCGGCCACATTGCTCGCCCGGGCCCTGCGGTCCGCCTTGATCTTCTGCAGGACCATCCGTCCAAGACCCGCGAAGACGGCGGCGGCAACAACGGGCAACAGCACGGATTTTGATTTCTCAGACATACGCACATGCTACTGACGGGGCACCGGGGTGACCATAGTGTCACCGCAGGCCTTCCCGCGTTACAAGGCCGTCCGCCGGGGATCGCTTCCCGCTGTCCCCGCCCGGCATTCGGGCGGCATCGTTCACACTCCCGGCCGAATGCGGCCGGACGCACTGAGGCCGGTAGAATGGGCTTGCAAGCTCGCGGAGCGCCCTTTCACGCTGTATTCACCACACTGTCCTCACACAGCGGATTGGCGTGAGACGGCACCCTCCGCTGCGCCCTTACCCAATGCTCACGCACAGGAGTTGCCGGATGCCCCGGATCGTTGTCGACGTCATGCCCAAGCCCGAGATTCTCGACCCGCAGGGGAAGGCCATCGTGGGTGCACTCCCCCGGCTGGGCTTCACCGCCTTTAGCGCTGTCCGCCAGGGGAAGCGTTTTGAACTCACGGTCGACGGCGAGGTGACCGAGGAGATCCTGGCCCAGGCCCGGAACGCCGCAGAGACCCTGCTGTCCAACCCTGTCATCGAGGACGTCGTCAACGTCGAGGTCGTCGAGGCCTGAGATGACTGAACTCCCCCTGATCGGCGAGGCTGTTGCCGTCGCCGCACACGCTCCTGGTGCTCGCAAGCTCGCCGGTGCGAAGATCGGCGTCGTCACGTTCCCAGGCACCCTCGATGACCGCGACGCCGTCCGTGCCGTCCGCCTGGCCGGCGCCACCCCCGTGGCACTCTGGCACGCAGACACCACGCTTGGTGACGTCGACGCCGTCGTCATTCCCGGCGGTTTTTCCTACGGCGATTACCTTCGCGCCGGCGCCATCTCCCGGTTCGCGCCGCTGATGTCCAGGATCATCGACGCCGCCAACTCGGACGCCAGGCTGCCTGTCCTGGGCATTTGCAACGGTTTCCAGATCCTCACCGAATCGCACCTGCTCCCCGGCTCGATGATCAAAAACGACCACCTGAAGTTCATGTGCCGCGACCAGGTCCTGCGCGTGGAGAACAACGCCACCGCCTGGACCGGGGACTACGCCGTCGGCCAGGAAATCACCGTGCCGCTGAAGAACCAGGACGGGCAGTACATCGCGGACGAGAAGACGCTCGATGCCCTGGAGGCGGAGGGCCGCGTGGTGTTCCGCTATGTCGGTTGGAACCCGAACGGTTCGCGCCGCGACATCGCCGGCATCTCCAACGCCGCGGGCAACGTCGTGGGCCTCATGCCGCACCCGGAGCACGCTGTGGAGGCAGGATTCGGCCCCGAAACCGGCTCCGGCACCGAAGGCCTCGGCTTCTTCACCTCTGTACTGAACAAGATCGTGGGAGACAACAAATGACGGAGACGTCGACGGGCCGGACGGCCGGCACCGCCACCGAGGCCAAAAAGTTCAACATCGACACCGTCGAGAACGCGGCCAAGACCCCGGACGTGGAGCTCCCCTGGGCCGAGCTGGGCCTGAAGCAGAACGAGTTCGACGAGGTCGTCAAGGTCCTGGGCCGCCGCCCGACCGGCGCCGAGCTCGCCATGTACTCCGTGATGTGGAGCGAGCACTGCTCCTACAAGTCGTCGAAGAACCACCTGCGCCAGTTCGGCGAAAAGGTGACCGACGAGATGAAGAAGGACATGCTCGTGGGCATCGGCGAAAACGCCGGCGTCACCAACCTGGGCGACGGCTGGGCCGTGACGTTCAAGATCGAGTCCCACAACTCGCCGTCGTTCGTGGAGCCCTACCAGGGTGCCGCGACCGGCATCGGCGGGATCGTCCGCGACATCATCTCCATGGGCGCCCGCCCGGTGGCTGTGATGGACCCGTTGCGTTTCGGCGCCATTGACCACCCGGACACGGCCCGCGTTATGCACGGCGCCGTCGCCGGCATCGGCGGCTACGGCAACTCCCTGGGCCTGCCGAACATCGGCGGCGAAATGGTCTTCGACTCGGTGTACCAGGGCAACCCGCTGGTCAACGCGCTGGCTGTCGGTGTCATGCGGCACGAGGACATCCGCCTCGCCAACGCCTCCGGCAAGGGCAACAAGGTTGTGCTGTTCGGCGCCCGCACCGGCGGAGACGGCATCGGCGGCGCCTCCGTGCTGGCCTCGGAGTCCTTCGACGACACCAAGCCGTCCAAGCGCCCCGCCGTCCAGGTAGGCGACCCCTTCGCCGAGAAGGTCCTGATCGAGTGCTGCCTCGAGCTGTTCAAGGGCTCCCTGGTTGAAGGCATCCAGGACCTCGGCGCCGCAGGCATTTCCTGCGCCACGTCCGAGCTCGCCTCCAACGGCGACGGCGGCATGGAAGTGGAGCTGACCTCCGTCCTGCTCCGCGATCCCACGCTGACCCCGGGCGAAATCCTGATGTCCGAGTCGCAGGAACGCATGATGGCCGTGGTCACCCCGGAGAACATCGCCGCGTTCGAAGCGGTCATGGACAAGTGGGCGGTGGAGTACTCCTGGCTGGGCGAGGTGACCGACACCGGCCGCCTGATCATCACGTGGGAAGGCGAGGTCATTGTCGACGTCGACCCGCGCACCGTCGCCCACGACGGTCCGGTCTACGACCGCCCGTACGCCCGCCCCGAGTGGCAGGACGCCGTCCAGGCCGATTCCTTCACCGGGTCCGTGCAGGACACCGGCCGGCCTTCCGCCCCTGCGGACCTGGCCGCCGCCATCACCGAACTCGTCGCCTCGCCGAACATGTGCAGCAAGTCCTGGATCACCAACCAGTACGACCGCTACGTCGGCGGCAACACCGCCATGGCGTTCCCGGACGACGCCGGCGTGGTCCGGGTGGACGAGGAAACCGGCCTGGGCGTGGCCCTGGCCACCGACGCCAACGGCCGCTACACCTACCTCGATCCGTACCACGGCGCGCAGCTGGCTCTCGCTGAGGCGTACCGCAACGTCGCCACCTCCGGCGCCGTGCCGATGGCCGTCAGCGACTGCCTGAACTTCGGCTCCCCCGAGGACCCCGACGTCATGTGGCAGCTCGCCGAAGCCATCCGCGGCCTGTCCGACGCCTGCATGGTGCTCGGCATCCCGGTCACCGGCGGCAACGTCTCGCTGTACAACCAGACCGGCACCACGCCCATCCACCCCTCCCCCGTGGTCGCTGTGCTCGGCAAGTTCGACGACGTCGCGCGCCGCACGCCGTCGGGCTGGAAGGAAGACGGCCAGGCCATCTACCTGCTCGGCACGACGGCGGCGGAACTGGACGGCTCGGAATGGTCCAACATGCGCGGCCACCTCGGCGGACTCCCGCCCAAGGTTGACCTGGCCGCCGAACGCGAACTGGGCGAGATCCTGATCAACGCCTCCCGCGACGGCATGGTGGACTCCGCCCATGACCTCTCCGAAGGCGGCCTCGCGGCAGCCCTCGTGGAGTCCTCGCTGCGCTACGGCGTGGGTGCCCGGATCGCCCTGCAGGACGTCCTGGACCGCGACGGCGTGGACCTGTTCACGGCGTTGTTCTCCGAGACGCAGGGCCGCGCCATCGTGGCCGTGCCCCGCTCCGAGGAGATCCGCTTCAAGGACATGTGCACCGCGCGCGGCTTCGCGCACGTCCGGATCGGTGTGGTGGACGCCGAGGGCGGCACGCTGGAGATCAACGGCGTCGAGACCATGAACCTCGAGTCGCTCCGCGAAGCCCACGAGGCCACCCTGCCGAAATACTTCGGCTAATCCCACCGCCACACCCATCGACTGCTCCGTAACTGCCCTTTTGAACCCTCAGAACGGCAGTTACGGAGCAGTCGTTTTGGTCTAGCGCCCTGGACGCCAGCCGGCCTGGACGAGTGCGGTCCGGACCTTCGCCACCGCGGCTTTGGCGTCGTCGCGCATGTGGCGCTTGGAGATCCGGACCTCGGTCCAGCCGAGCGCCGTGTACCGCTCGGAGCGTGCGATGTCCCGGACGATCTGCCCCTCGTCGCCGTGGTGCTCGCCCTCGTATTCGATGCCTATCCGGTACTTCCGGTAGGACAGGTCGGGTTCATGGTGCCGGTGTCCGCCGTCGTCGATGATCGGCACATTCAGTTCCGGTTCCGGAAGGCGTGCACGGACAATGGCAAGACGCAGCATGGATTCCTGCGGCGAATCCGAGCCCACGCGAATCAGTTTGATCGCCTCCCTCGCCTTGCGGATTCCGCGCTTTCCCCTGTGGCGGTCGATCATCCGCTGCAGGTCCCTGAGGCTGCACAAAGGCATGTCCCTGCCCTCGAGCTCAAGCCGGGGTACCCGCACGCAGCTGTCGCCAGCCACAACGAGTTCGTCCACGGTCAGCATTTCGGCCAGATCCAGCCAGGTCCGCTCCGGGGTGGTAAGCGGAATCCCGTCCAGGACCGTGACCTCGTCGTCGTAGAGCTTCATCCGGTGGACGATGACGTGCGGCCGGTTGAGATGGGCGGCACCTTCGGGCCTGATCACGTGGTACATCTCGGGTCCCTCCTTCACTTGCCGCGCCGGAACCGAACCAAGCTCCGCCGCGGTGAGGTGCGACGCGGCGCATCGCTCATTGACCTCAATGAAAGGCCGCACTCTCACGCTCAGGGGAAGCCCCGGCGTCGGATCCAGGGAACGAATCCCCCGGCCGAGCGCTGCGAGGGAGCGGTGGCGGAGCCGCTTGGCCGACACTCCTGCCGCTGCCGCTTCGGCGACCGTGAAAGGTCGTCCGTGGAAATCGTCCGGCAGCGGGCTCGCGGTTTTCATGGCTTCATAAGACCAGAACCACGCCGACGCCGCAGAAGTTATCCACAGCGTCCCATCCGCTGCTCCACAACTGCCGTTTTGGGGCCTCAGAACGGCGTCTACGGAGCAGTCGATGGCGGCCGGGGACGCTGTCTCGACGGGCGGCCGTCAGTCGTCGCTGCGGAGTTCGCGCTGGCGGGCGCTGAGCAGTTCCAGTTCCGGCCGCGCCGCAACAAAGCGTTCGACGGCGGCAAGCACGTCGACGAGATGCGCCCGGTCCGCCGCGACCAGCCCAACACCAATCAGGGCGCGCCGGTACTGGTCCTGCAGTCCGGCCTCGGTCACGGAAACGTCGAAGCGGCGCTTGATCTCGGCCAGCACCGGGCGCACCACGGAGCGTTTCTCCTTCAGGCTATGGACATCGCCGAGGAGGACATCGAATTCAATCCAGCCGATCCACATGCCCCCAGCGTATCGGCTGCTCCGTAACCGCCGATTTGAGGGCTCAAAAGGGCGGCTGGGCCCACGCCGGCAGGGTTCCCTGGCCGAGCTTGCGAGGCGAGGGAGCCGGTGGGGAGCAATCGACGGGGGTTAGATGGTGAGTTCGCCCATCCGGTCCCAGCCTTCGCCGTCGAACTGGCGGCTGATGATCCGGGGTGTCTCCTCCAGGGCCTGCGGCATGTCCGCCATGGCCCGCTTGAAGTGGTCGCTGTTGACGTGGTCCCCGGCGGCGTCGTCCTTGAAGGCCTCGACCAGAACGAATTCGTTGGGGTCCTCCACACTGCGGGACCAGTCGAACCAGAGGTTTCCGGGTTCCCGGCGGGTGGCCTGGGTGAAGTCCTCCACGAGGCCGAGCCAGCGTTCTGACCAGTCGGGTTTCACCTTGAATTTGACGACGATGAAGATCACGGGAAAGTGCCTTTCGGTGCGGCGGGACGGAGTTCCATTCTTGCAACAACCCAACGCAGGGTCACTTTCGGCCCATTCCAGGGGCATCCCTGGGCCGGAAAATGACCCCGCGTTGCGGTTGACGGGCGGAATCAGCAGGCCTGGATCGCTTCCCGGGCCAGTTCCTGCTGCCGGGGGGTGCCGACGCGTTCGGCCCACTGCTCCGCGAGCTGGAATTCGACCATCGCCTCCGTGCAGCGGCCGGCGTCGTGCAGCGTCCAGCCCAAGTTGTTGTGCAATGCCACGAGCCACTGCTTGGTCCGCTCGTCGTGGACCGTGGAGGCATACTCCAAGGCGCTCCGGGTCCAGGTCTCGGCGTGGGCGGAGTCGGCTATGGCCAGCATGTGCAGCGCATCCACGGCCAGGAATTCCTCGCCCAGATGGTCCGCGAGTTCGGCGGCCTGCTCAAACAAAGGCACGGCCATCTCGGGGTGGCCGCTGGAATTGAGCACCCGGCCGCGTTCCAGCAACACCCGGACGGCCACGGTGGGTTCGTCGCCGTCGATCGCATCCAGCAGCGCGTCGGCTTCCTCGTAGCGGCCCTGCAGCCCGATGGCCCGGCCCAGCTGGGTGGAAAGTTCGGCTTGTTCGTCGGCGTCGTAGCGGTCCTCGGATGCTGCCGCTCGGAAGCGGGTTTCCGAAAGGGCGGGGTCATCGAAGTCCCATAGTTGGTCAAGGGTCTGTTGATTCAGCATTCTGCCTGCTCTCAGTCCACACCTGCGGCCAGTTCCTGTGCACTCCTAATGTAACGGGAAGTGATGTGGTCCCGCGCACGCTTCGTCACGGCGCCGCCCGCCGCGTAGAACCAGTTCGACGGCCCACCGAAGGCCGTGATGTGGATGTAAATTTGGCCCCTCGCATCGATGGAAACCTCAAACGCCTCCTCACCCCTGACCGGATGCCCGGGGAGGGTCCCGTAGCCGAACCCGGCGGACTGCGGGGCGCCACCGGCCACCGGGCGGCGGACCCAGACGACCTCGCAGGGCGCGTTGAGCCGGAACGGCCCGACGCCGAAACCGCTCACAACGCGCGTGCCGGGGACCACGACGTCGGATTCCGCCCGGACCCGCAGCCCCGCCCGCTTCTGCAGCTGCCAGGTCAGCATGCCTTGGACCACGCGGCGATACGTGGCCATTCCCTCGCCCACAAAGGCGTGGGTGACCAGGCAGTCGGCGTCGGCGGGAGGCGGCCCGTGCTCCGTGGAACCGATCCCTTCATAGTTCAGCTCCCCGGCCGCGATCCGCGCGTTCACGATCCGCCGCCGGCCAGCCGCGCCCAGCCCAGCTGCTCCTGCTGGCGCCGGCTCAGCGAAGCCACCACAAGGTCGTACGAGTCCTCCACCATGTCGCGCACCATCGAATCGGGCAGGGACCCGTCCAGGCGTACTCCATTCCAATGCTTCTTGTTCAAGTGCCACGCCCCGGTGATCTCCGGGTGGGCGGCGCGGAGCTGTTCCGCCAAGGCAGGCTCGCATTTGAGGCTCACGGCGAAATCGTGCCGGTCCATCGCGGACAGTGCGAACATTTTGGCCGCGTGGCCGGTCCCGCCGGAAACTGCGGCCCGCACCTTGAAGACGGACGTTTCCGGGCCGAACGGGAAGTCCTCGAAGGCGCCGGGAAAGCCAAGGCAAATCCCACGGAGTGCTGCTACATCCATGATCCGAGCCTACCGGCCGGCCCGGACATTCTGCAGGGACCTTCCTGCTCCGCCCGGAGCCCCGTCAGAGGCCGAAACGCCGGGCGTCCTGCGCCGGGCAGGCGTTCATGATGACGTCCAGGCCGGCGGCCTTCGCGCGGGCAGCCGCCGCCTCATCGATGACGCCCAGCTGCATCCAGACAGCCTTCGCACCGACGGCGATCGCCTGATCCACCACGGCCCCCACTTTCTGGGAATTCACAAAGCAGTCGACGACGTCGATCGGCTGCTTCTCGGCCGGGATGTCGGCCAGGGCCGCGTAGCCGGTCTCCCCGTGCACGGAATCGGCGGGCAGATTGACCGGGATGATCTCCATCCCGAGCCGGTCCCGGATGAACAGGGACGTGTCATAGGCGGCACGCCATTGATTCGTTGACAGGCCGACAATGGCCCACCGCCCCTTGGTGCGCATGAGTTTTTCGAGGACTGCCGGATCGTTGACGTGGGCCATGTGCACAGCCTATCCGCCGCGGCGCCGGGCCCCGCCCAGTCGCGAGCGCCCGCGGGTCATGCGGCGAACAATCGACTGACGCTTCACCACGGAATGGCTGCTCGCCGAATATTACGCGACAAAACCTGCGAATTTGAGGAAATGCCCGCGGTCCGTTTTAGTTGGGATGGACCATCCCGAGCGGCCAAGAGACCTGGATCAATGAAGCCGCAGCAACCCTGATTGCAGGGTGCTACCGCCAGGACCGATGGAGTATCCCTATGACAACCGACCTTTCCTCGCCTGCGCCCAGGACGCACCCCACGACCACGGCACCGGAGGCTGTCCCTGCCACCGAAGCTGAGCGCCTCTCCTTCTGGGAGTCGGCCGCCCTCCGGCTCGACTGGGAGGACGTGCCCGGGCAGGACAAGCCCTGGCACACCACCCACCGCCGCGTCCCGGCCGACGTCGACGCCGGCACCGGCCCGGACATCACCTGGTTCGAGGGCGGCAAGCTCAATGTCGCCTACAACTGCGTCGACCGCCATGTAGCGGCGGGACGCGGGGACAAGGTGGCCCTGCATTTTGAGGGCGAGCCGGGTGACCGCCGCACCATCAGCTACGCCGCACTCCAGCGGGAGGTTTCCAAGGCCGCCAACGCGCTGCTGGACCTCGGCATCACCAAGGGCGACCGGGTGGTCATCTACCTTCCGGTCATCCCCGAAACGGTGGTCATCACCCTGGCTGTGGCCCGCATCGGCGCCATCCACTCGCTCGTCTTCGGCGGCTTCTCCGCCGAGGCACTCAAGTTCCGGGTGGAGGACACCCAGGCCAAACTGCTGGTCACCACCGACGGGCAATTCCGCCGCGGCGCCGCCGTGCCGGTCAAGGACAACGCGGATGCGGCCGTCGCCGGGGACAATGCGATCGAGCACGTCCTGGTGGTCAACCGCACCACCGCGCCGGACCTCTTGGACACCGTCCCGATGATCGCGGGCCGCGACGTGTGGTGGCATGACGTCGTCGGTCGGGCCTCCGACGTCCACGAAGCCGAAGCGTTCGACGCCGAGACGCCGCTGTTCATCATGTACACCTCCGGCACCACGGGCAAGCCCAAAGGCCTGGTCCACACCTCCGGCGGCTACCTCACGCAGGCTTCGTGGAGTTTCGAGCACCTGTTCAGCAACCCGGACCCCGCGCTCCGGGACCGGGACGTGCACTGGTGCACGGCCGACCTCGCCTGGGTCACCGCGCACACCTACGAGCTCTACGGCCCGCTCTCCAACGGCGCCACCCAGGTGATCTTCGAGGGCACCCCCAACACCCCGCACCCGGGCCGGCACTTCGAGATCATCGAACGCTACGGCGTGACGCAGTACTACACCGCACCCACCCTGGTCCGGTCCCTGATGGGCTGGTTCCCGGACGGCGTCCCGGCCGGCTACGACCTGTCCTCCATCCGGCTGCTCGGCACGGTCGGCGAGGCCGTGAACCCCGAGGCGTGGCGCTGGTTCCGGGCAAACGTCGGAGCCGGCACCGCCCCCGTGGTGGACACCTGGTGGCAGTCCGAAACCGGCGCCACCATCCTCTCGCCCGCCCCGACGGACACGGAATTCAAACCCGGCTGCGCGGCCCGTCCGCTGCCCGGCGTCGGCACCCGGATCGTCGACGACGCCGGCAATACCGTCCCGCCGGGCGTCCAGGGTTTCATCGTGGTGGACGCCCCCGGCCCCGCAATCGCCCGGACCGTGTGGGGCAATCCGCAGCGCTACTTCGACTCCTACTGGCGGCAGTACGCGGAGCAGGGCTGGTTCCTCGCCGGCGACGGCGCCAAGTACGACGACGACGGCGACATCTGGATCCTCGGGCGCGTGGATGACACCCTCAACGTCTCCGGACACCTGCTCTCCACGATCGAGATCGAATCCGCCCTCGTCTCCCACCCGGACGTCGTGGAGGCCGGCGTGTGCCCCGTCGCGGACCCCAAGACGGGCCACGCGATCGTCGCGTTCGTGGTGCTGAAGGCGTCGGCGGCTACTGAGGGGATCACCGCCGATTTGAAGGCGCACGTCGCGCAGCAGATCGGGCCGGTCGCCAAGCCGCGCGACGTCGTCGTCGTTCCTGATGTGCCCAAGACCCGCAGCGGCAAGATCATGCGGCGGCTGCTGACCCAGCTGTTCGAAGGGACAGCGCTCGGGGACACCACCTCGCTCCAGAACGAACCATCCATCGCGGACATCCGGGATGTCCTGCGAACCCGAAATACACGGAAGTAAGGAACTCCCATGACTGACATCAGCAACGTCGCCCGTCTTTCCGAACCGCTCAAGTTCGCCTATTGGGTTCCGAATGTTTCCGGCGGCCTGGTGGTTTCCACCATCGAACAACGCACGGGCTGGGACTTCGACTACAACAAGAAGCTCGCCCGGATCGCGGAGAACTCCGGCTTCGAATACGCCCTCACCCAGACCCGCTATGCCGCCTCCTACGGCGCGGACAAGCAGCACGAGGCCACCTCGTTCAGCCTCGCGCTGCTGGCCGCCACCGAACGGCTCAAGGTGATCTCCGCCGTCCATCCGGGCATGTGGCACCCCGGCGTGCTGGCGAAGTTCATCATCACCGCGGACCACATCTCCAACGGCCGCGCCGCCGTGAACATCGTCTCCGGCTGGCTCAAGGACGAGTTCACGAACTTCGGCCTCGAATGGCTGGAGCATGATGAGCGCTACGTCCGCACCGAGGAGTTCATCAAGGTCCTCCGCGGGCTCTGGACCGAGCAGGAGTACAGCCAGTCCGGCAAGTACTACAACATCAACAATTTCACCCTGAACCCGGCGCCGGTGGATGTGCCGGGTCGGGCGCACCCGGAGATCTTCTTCGGCGGGAACTCCACGGCCGCGCAGGCCACGGCCGGCCGGGTGGCGGACTGGTACTTCTCCAACGGCAAGGACCTGGAGGGCTTCAAGGAGAACATCGCCGGCGTTGTGGCGGCGTCAGGTTCCGCCGGTCGCGGCACGGAAGGTTCCCTCCCCTCCCCGAAGTTTGGCCTCAACGGCTTTGTCATCGCCCGCGATTCCGAGAAGGAAGCCCGGGACACGCTCCGTGAGATCGTCGGGAAAGCGCACAAGCCCGCCGTCGAAGGTTTCCGGGCCGCTGTCCAGGAAGCCGGAGCAGCCACGAAGGACGGCAAGGGCATGTGGGCCGACTCAAGCTTCGAGGACCTGGTCCAGTACAACGACGGCTTCAAGACCCAGCTGATCGGCACGCCGGAGCAGATTGCCGAGCGGATCGTGGAGTTCAAGAAGATCGGCGTGAACCTGTTCCTCACCGGCTACCTGCACTTCCAGGAGGAGGTCGCCGCGTTCGGCCGGGACATTCTTCCGATCGTCCGCGAGCTTGAGTCCGACCTCGCCCGCCAGCACGGCGTCGAGCTGGACCTGTCCGCCACGCCGACCGCGAACGTGGAGGTGGCTGCGTAATGGCTGACCGCAAGTTCGGTTTCCGCACCCGCGCCCTGCACGCGGGCGGTACGCCCGACGCCGAGCACGGCGCCCGCGCCGTGCCGATCTACCAGACCACGTCGTTCGTGTTCAAGGACACCCAGGACGCCGCCAACCTGTTCGCCCTGCAGAAATACGGCAACATCTACTCCCGGATCGGCAACCCCACGGTCGCCGCGTTCGAGGAGCGCATCGCCTCCCTCGAGGGCGGCATCGGCGCGGTGGCCACGTCCTCGGGCATGGCCGCGGAATTCATCACTTTCGCCGCCCTCACCCAGTCCGGGGACCACATCGTCGCCGCCTCCCAGCTCTACGGCGGCACGGTCACCCAGCTGGACGTCACACTGCGCCGCTTCGGCGTGGACACCACGTTCGTCCCGGGCACCGACCCCGCCGACTATGCCGCGGCGGTCCGGGACAACACCAAGGCGATCTTCGTCGAGGTGGTGGCCAACCCGTCGTCGGAAGTCCAGGACCTGGAGGGGCTGGCAAAGGTGGCACACGACGCCGGCATCCCGCTCGTCGTCGATGCCACCCTGAGCACCCCGTACCTCGTGCGGCCGATCGAGCACGGGGCGGATATCGTGATCCACTCCGCCACCAAGTTCCTCGGCGGGCACGGCACCACCCTGGGCGGCGTGATTGTCGAGAGCGGCCGCTTCAACTGGGGCAACGGAAAGTTCCCCACCATGACCGAGCCGGTGGCTTCCTACGGCAACGTCTCGTGGTGGGGGAACTTCGGCGAGTACGGGTTCCTCACCAAGCTGCGCTGCGAGCAGCTGCGCGACATCGGCCCCGCCCTGTCCCCGCAGTCGGCCTTCCAGCTGCTCCAGGGCGTCGAGACCCTGCCGCAGCGTCTGGACGAGCACCTCAGGAACGCCCAGGCCGTGGCCGAGTGGCTGGAGGCGGACGAGCGCGTGGCCTACGTGAACTTCTCCGGCCTGCCCTCGCACCCGCATTTCGAACGGGCCAGGAAGTACCTGCCGCTGGGCCCCGGCTCCGTTTTCTCCTTCGGCGTCAAAGGCGGCCGCGCGGCGGGCCAGAAATTTATCGAGTCGCTGCAGCTGGCCTCGCATCTGGCCAACGTGGGCGACTCAAGGACCCTCGTGATCCACCCCGGGTCCACCACCCACCAGCAGCTCAGCCCCGAACAACTGGAGTCCGCCGGTGTCCCCGAGGACCTGGTCCGTATTTCGATCGGGCTGGAAGACATCGAGGACATTCTCTGGGACCTGGACCAGGCCCTGGACGCGGCGTCTGAAGGCCCGGCCGACGGCGTGTCCGCGGAAGCGGCGCATCGCGCCGCCGAGGAACGAGGCGGTGTGTCTAAGCCGCGTGCGGATGCACAGTCGGCCGACACCTGCACGATCGGAGCCAACGCATGAGCAGCAAAGAAACACGGACTTGGACCGGGCCGTCGGCGCCGGAGCGGCTGAACCTGCTGCGGCAGGCGAAGTCCATCGCGATCGTCGGAGCCTCGGACAAGCCCTCCCGGGCGAGCTACTTCGTGGCGACCTACCTGCAGTCCTCCACGCGGTACAAGGTCTACTTTGTGAACCCGGTGGTGAAGGAGATCCTGGGCGAGCCGACGTACGCCTCGCTCGCGGACCTGCCGGAGAGCCCGGACATCGTGGACGTGTTCCGCCGGCACGAGGACCTGCCGGGAGTCCTGGACGAAGCCGTCGCGGCCGGCGCCAAGACGCTGTGGCTGCAGCTCGGCTCGTGGCACGAGGATGTCGCGAAGGAAGCCGAGGCTGCCGGACTCGACGTGGTGATGGACCGCTGCGTGAAGATTGAGCATGCCCGGTTCCACGGGGGCCTGCATCTGGCCGGTTTCGACACCGGTGTCATTTCCTCCAAGCGGCAGGTCCTGGCCTAGCTCCGGCTGCCGAACTCGCGGGCACCGGGCCGGCTCGCCGTAACGTACCGGCGTGCCCGCGCGGAAGCCGCGATCCGGGCGGACTAGCTGGCGGGAACGGTGGGAAGCACGCCAGGAAGGATCGGCTCCGGCAGCGGATTCGCGGGGAGATCCCGGTCCCCGCCTGGGCCGGGGAGCACGGGGACCCCCGGCGTGACCGGACGCTGGGATGGTGCCGGAAGGACTCCGCCGCGGCCAACAGCAGGCGGAGTGGCGGCGCCGGGCTTCGCGGGAACTCCTGCGGCGGATTCGGGAGCCTGCGGGACAGTATCTGCAGGCGGCGGCGTGGTGGCGCCCGCCGCCTTCGACGGCACGGGAGCCGCCGGAATATCCGCTGGTGAGGGCTTGGCGGGCTCCGGAGCCACATCGGGTGTCTCGCCGGACGGCTGGAAGATGATGCCCACCGTGTGGTTGACACTGTCGCGGAAGTCCCCGCTGGAGGCCGCCACAGCGCCGGCACCGAGGGTCATCGCACCCACGACTGCGCCGCCGACGATTGCCAGCCTGCGCTTCCGGCCGCGGCGCTCGGCAAGGCTCACGACGCCGGCCGGCAGCGCGTCGCCGGAGTGCTCCGGAGCGGACGCGACGGCGGGCATCGCCGCCGTCGTCGTTGCGGAGGTCGCTCCTGCCGCGGAACCGTGCGCGGTGATTCCGGGGGCGCCGGCGGCCAGCAACGCAGCGAGGTCGGCGCGGGGTGCGGGCGCCCGGTCCGGCACCAGGGCGCGGAGCTCCTCCAGCGAGCTGCGGAGTCCGGTGGATGCTTCGAGTCCGGAATCACGGAGCATCGCCTGGATGCTGCCATCCTGCTGGGGTTCGCGTGTTCCGGTCATGATGCTGCGTGGTCCTTTTCGGTGACGAGTTCGCGCAGGGCGCTGAGCCCGCGTCGTTGAAGCTGTTTGATGGCCCCCGGCGTCTTGTCCATGATGCCGGCCACCTGTTCGATGGAGAGGTCCGCGACGATCCGCAGAACCAGGACTTCCCGCTGCTCGTCATTGAGTTGGGAGAGGGAATCTGCAATGCCGCCCAGGGAACCCAGGGCCTCGTCCTCGGCGGAAGCGGCGTACCGCGTGTCGTCCCGGGGATCGTATTCGGCCAGGTAGGGCGTGCGCTCGGTCCGCCGGTGGTGATCGACCAGCCTGGCGTGCGCGATGGAGAAAATGAAGGTCCGCAGGCCGCTGTGGCCGCCGGTAACCTTGGCCAGTTTTGGCAGGACATCGACGAAGACGTCCTGGGTGAGGGCCTCGGCGTCGTCCACGCCGCGGGCCCGGAAGTATCCGAGCACCGCGGGTGAAATGACGGTATAGACAGCGCTGAATCCTGAGGGGTCGCCAGCTAAGGCTGCTGACAATTCGTCATCGCTTAGCTGTTCCGCCAAGAGGCTGTCCTTCCGGTTACTGCTGGGGTGCGGCCCCGGCAAGTCTAGCGGCCGCACCCCCGGTGCCTCCAAAGAGGCGTTCAATGCCTACTTGTTGAGCTCAGGCAGCTCGTCCGACGGCAGGGTCGGAACAGCCGGAACTGCGGGGACGCCGTTGGCACCCGGTACGGCGACGGTTACGCCGGCGTGGGCCTTGGCCTCGGCAGCGCCCTTTGCGTTGGCGGCACCCTCGACGGAGACACCGTCCTTGTCAGCTTCGAGGGAGCCCTCTGCGGAGCCTTCGGTGCCCTCAACGTTGACGCCACCCTCGGCGGCGCCGTCAGCGGACGGGGAAGCCGGAACGGCGGGGACAGCCGGAACAGCCGGCGTGGCGGGAAGTTCAGGAGTCGCCGGAACCTCGGGGGTTGCCGGGATAGCGGGCGTAGCGGGGGTCACTTCAGCCTGCTGGGTGCTCGAAACCTGGGCCGCATTGGCCAGGCCGATACCGGAGAATCCTCCAACAGCGAGAATCGCGGCGCCGACAGCAATCTTGGTGGTCTTGCTAACACTCTTCATAAGAAACGTACATCCTTTGTTTTTTTGTGTGAAGGCTGGCTGAAGCCTGATGGGGGCAGTCAACAGCCCGCTCGTTCATTGGAAGGCTGGCCAGCGCCCGATGGGGGCGGGCGCCGGCCTGCACTTGCAGTGGAAGGCCTGCCGGATTCCTGGTGGGGGGT
>DATIUQ010000073.1:0-12612 GCA_035466775.1 Arthrobacter sp. | reverse complement strand
GGCTGAACTCCGTAAGCCCAAACCAAAGTCCAACCCCTTGAAGGCCGCTGACATCACTGTCATCGACTACAAGGACGTAGCATTGCTGCGCAAGTTCATCTCCGACCGCGGAAAGATCCGCGCCCGTCGCGTCACTGGCGTCACGGTGCAGGAACAGCGCAAGATCGCACAGGCAATCAAGAACGCCCGCGAAGTTGCTCTGCTGCCTTACTCCGGCGCTGGCCGCGGCTAAGGAAGGGATTAACTAACATGGCAAAGCTCATTCTGACCCACGAAGTAACCGGTCTCGGTGCTGCAGGCGATGTTGTCGAGGTCAAGGACGGTTACGCACGTAACTACCTGCTGCCCCGCAACTTCGCCCTGACCTGGTCCAAGGGTGGCGAGAAGCAGGTTGAATCCATCAAGGCTGCCCGCGCCGCCCGCGAGCACGCTTCCCTGGAAGACGCTCAGAAGCAGGCCGCTGCACTCTCCGCCAAGCCGGTCAAGCTCGTTGTCAAGGCCGGCGAGACCGGACGCCTGTTCGGCACCGTCAAGCAGGGCGACGTGGCCGACGCTGTTGAGGCCGCTGGCCTCGGCCGCATCGACAAGCGCAAGGTTGAACTGCCGACGCACATCAAGTCGGTTGGTTCCTACCAGGCCAACGTCCGTCTGCACAACGACGTCGCCGCTGTGATCGAACTCGACGTAGTCGCAGGCAAGTAGTCTTTTCAGACTGACTGAACTGCTGGAAGGCCCCCGCCTCCGGATTCCCTGTGGGAACCGGACGCGGGGGCCTTCTGTTTTGGCGGGGCGCTCAGGCGTGGTGCAGGACGGTGGTCACGTACCGGTAGCCGTTCCGGATCAGCTCGGCCAGCACCGACTCGTCCACGTCCTGGAGCTTGTTGACATACAGGCAGCCCGCACCGGTCTTGTGCTTCCCCAGCCGGCCCAGCAGGTCCGCCGCCTCGGGGCCATACGTCAGCCCGTAGAGCGACAGGCTGGACTTCCGCGGCGAGAAGCCGACGGCGGCAGCGTCTCCTTCGCGCCCGGTGTCGTACTTGTAGTGGTAGGTGCCGAAGCCGACAATCGTCGGGCCCCACATCTCTGCCCGCTGCCCCGTGATCCCGGACATCAGTTCCAGCAGGCGGAGGCCGTCCTCCCTGCGCACAGGATGCTCGACGGCGGCGAGGAACTCCTCGACGGACGCGCCGGTTGCCACAGTCTTGTTTTGGGTCGTGTTCTCAGCCATGGGGGCAGTCTCGCAGACCACGGCACCCTTGTCAGCCGCAACCGCGCCGGTGATAGCCTGCTGCGGTGACCCTGAATGCTGCACCTGCGCCCCGCCTGCGTCCCTTCGCGCAGGTGGACGTCTTCTCCGCCGAGCCGTACCGCGGCAACCCGCTGGCGGTCGTTGTCGACGCCGAGGGGCTCTCAGGGGAGACGATGCAGCAGTTCGCCAACTGGACGAACCTCTCCGAGACCACGTTCCTGCTGCCGCCCACCGACCCCGGGGCCGATTACCGGGTCAGGATCTTCACCGGCAGCGAGGAGTTCCCCTTTGCCGGCCACCCCACCCTGGGTTCGGCGCACGCGTGGCTCGAGGCCGGCGGGATCCCCCGTCAGGACGGAGCGCTGGTCCAGGAGTGCGGCGCCGGGCTTGTCAGGGTCAGGCGCGACGGCGGCCGGCTGGCGTTCGCGGCCCCGCCGCTGACCCGCTCTGGGCCGGTGGCAGAGGAAGACCTCGCCCGCATCGCCGCCGGCCTGGGCATGCCGCGGGAGGCGCTGCGGGATGCCTCCTGGCTGGTCAACGGCCCGGACTGGATTGGCGTGCTGCTGGAATCGGCGGAGGCGGTGCTTTCCATCCGGCCCGATTACGTGGCCATGGCCGGACTGAAGGTGGGTGTGATCGGCCCCCATCCCGCCGGATCCGAGCCTGGCTTCGAAGTGCGGACGTTCATACCGGGCGACGCCGCGGCGGAAGACCCCGTCACCGGCAGCTTCAACGCCGGGGCAGCCCAGTGGCTGATCCGCAGCGGCAGGGCCCCGGCGTCCTATGTTGCCGCGCAGGGAACGGTGCTTGGCCGGGCGGGCCGGGTCCACATTGACACGGCCGGGGACGACATCTGGGTCGGCGGCAGCTCGGTGAGCTGCATCGAGGGCTTCGTCCTGCTCTGAGGTCCCTGCGATGCCCTGTCAGTCCGCGTTGCCATTCCGGCCGGTTAGGGACCAAACGTGACAGCGCAAACGGAGGTTGGGAATAAACGGCAAGGACTACAGCTTCTACAGTTAGATGCAAACGCATGCACCGGGGCTTAGGCCCCCCGCCTCACACCAGGAGCACTCCGTGGAAACCCGCCGTATCACCGTTCTTTCCGCCGGACTCGGCGTCCCGTCGTCGAGCCGCCTGCTGGCGGACCAGCTGGCCGCCTCCGCGGAACGCCGGCTCGCAGCGGCCGGATACGCCGCCGACATCGAAGTAGTGGAGCTGCGGGACCTCGCGGTGGATATCGCGAACAACTTCGTGACCGGCTATGCGGCACCGAAACTGGCAGGCGTGATCGCCGGCGTCGAGGCGTCGGACGGCATTATTGCCGTGACGCCCGTTTTCAGCGCGTCCTACAGCGGACTCTTCAAGTCCTTCATCGACGTCCTGGACCCCAAATTGCTGGAGGGAAAAGCGGTCCTGCTCGGCGCCACTGCCGGAACGGACCGGCACCAGATGGTCCTGGACTTCGCCATGCGGCCCCTGTTCACCTACCTCCGCACCCGGACCGCCCCCACAGCCGTCTTTGCCGGTCCCCAGGACTGGGGCAACAACGACGACGGCGGCTCGGCCCTGTCCGTCCGGATCGACCGCGCGGCGGAGGAGTTCGTCGGCCTGCTGCAGGGCTCGCAGCCGCGGCCCAGGCAGGCCGGCCTGGAGTCGCTGCCGTTCGAGCAGCTCCTCGCTGGCATTTCGGGTGGGCACTGATGCCGCCGGCCGACACGGCGAACTAGGCAAAGAGAACTATTAGTCACTCCGGGTCGTTGTGCGGGACATGAAATGTCCTGTGGATTCAATTGACCTGATCATGAGCGAACGCAGTGGCGTCGAGATCGACTACTGCCCCCAGTGCCGCGGCGTATGGCTGGACCGGGGCGAACTGGATAAGATCCTTGACCGCGTTGCGGAGACTATGGGCCCTTCAGTTCCCGCTCCGCCGCCACCGCCGCCTCCGGCGCCGGTGCCGCCCGGCCACATTCCGCCGCCGCTCTACAACCTTGACCCGCGCAGGGATGACCGGCGGCCGGATGACCGTCGTTACGATGACCGCCGGTACGACGACCGGCGGGACCGGCCGCGCTATGACCAGCCGCGCTATGACGAGCGCCGCCGCCCCAAGAAGAAGGAAGGCTGGCTCGGCGAGCTGTTCGACTTCTAGCCCCGCAGGCGCCGGGGATCAGTCCTCAAGCAGGGCGATGAATTCGCGGGCCTGCTTGATGGAGATGTCCGAGTGGCGGGTGAGGGCCTCGGCGGCGGCCTCGGTATCGCCGCTTCTGGCCAGGGTGCGGATCCTGCCGTAGATCTCGTCGTTGAGCATGTTGCTGCTGACCTCACGGGTGACATCGCCTTTGCTGGCGATCGCCCGGTAACGGTAGGCGAACCGCTGCGGCGCGTCGTCGTCGTCCTCGACGGGCGCCTCAGCGGGGGGCTCGGGGCGGAACGGCTGCGGATGTGCCGCCAGGGCGCCCACGGCGTCCCGGGAGGCCCGCAGGCCGTCTCCTGTGGCCTCGAAGTACAGTTTGATCGCCGCCATGGCCTGCCCTTGGGCGATCAGCGCGTAGAGGCGGCGGTGCTGATCCTGGCTGAGCTTGGCCGCGGCGCTGCGGGCAAGCTCAACCGGGTCGCTTGCGGGCTGGGGGGCAGCTTCCGGCCGGGGCCGGGTGCCGCGGCGGCCGAGGGCGCGGGCGCCGACCAGAACGCCGGCACCGACGAAGGCCAGAATCAGGAGGGGGACTAGCAGGGATTCCATGAAGCTACAGCCGATCTACAAAATTCTTGGCGGTCAAAAGATCTGAATGGGTTGCCTGCCGCAGCAGCTTGATGGCCTGGATCTTCTTGCCGTTCCGGGCCAGCGACTGGAGTTGCAGGGTGAACTGGGGATTGAGCTGGCCTCCGGGCAGGACAGGACCCTGGTAGCCGGCCTGCCCGACGGCGGGTGCGTGTCCCGTCTGGGCGCGCAGCGCCTGACGGGCGTGATCTGCCTGCTGTGACTGCTGCTGTTCGTTCTGGCTGGGCCGGGTGACCGCGTCCACGCGGGCGCGGGCGGCGGTGGCTGCCTGAACCTGTGCGGCGTAGTGGGCCTGCGAACGCGCTGCGAGTTCGTGCTGGTAGCGTTCGGCGTCGGACATGCCGAAATCGCGCGGCTTGAGGGCCGTGACAAACGCCCAGAGGACTGCTGCCAGGATGAGGGCAGGCAGTATGACCAGCAATACATCGCCCATGTGAAGAGCTTATGCCAGATCGCAGTTATCCACAGCACATACCGCGAAGGGCATGCGGAATGCCGCCGGTTCCCGCAGCTGCCGCCCCACGGCCGCCCGCCCGACGGTGGCTGCCGAGAGGACCATCACTTAATGTGCATATTTCCGGCCAGGTGTGGCCTCATATGCCGCCCGGTATCCCCAGCCGCGGCCCGTAGGCTGTGGATGAGCCTTGACGAAAATTTTTTTGTGTCCACACCGTGAACCCGGTGTTTCTGCAGGTCAGCGGCATATTATGGCGGGAACAAATTTTCTATCCACAGTTGTTCCCACAGGCTGTGCACAAGCAGGAGGCACTAGTGCACAGCTTATCCACAGGGGCGGCGGCCGGTCGGGTTGGTGCCTGCCGGATGGGGGGATACCGTTGCTGGAGATCAAGCCTTGGATGCCGAAATCCGGTGCTGGCTGCACGACGCCTTCCTTTCAACCTCCGGCCCCTGTTGGGCCGGAACGGGCTGTGGAAAACCGGCAGTGCCGGAAGGCAGCCAAAAGTGTCGGAGCTGGCTGCTAGTACTTAGCCCGTCGGTATACGCCGGGTCGACGCCAACGGACACCAAGGCCCTTGGCATAAGCGCCGCCGGCTCGAACATCCGCCGCGGCACACAATGGAGGACGGCAGTTTTGTCAGTTACGCATCTGGACTCAGTCGAGGGGACCCGGGGAGCCGAAGGCAGCCGCAAGCCGCCGCAGGACATTCCCGCCGAACAGTCCGTCCTGGGCGGCATGATGCTGTCCAAGGACGCCATTGCCGACGTCGTCGAGATCCTGCGGGGCGTGGACTTCTACCGTCCTGCGCACGAGACGATCTATGAAGCCATCATTGACCTCTACGGCCGCGGTGAACCTGCCGACGCCGTCACCGTCTCGGATGAACTGACCAAGCGGGGTGAAATCAACCGGATCGGCGGCCCCGCGTATCTTCACGAGCTCATCCAGACCGTTCCCACCGCCGCCAACGCCGGCTACTACGCCGAAATCGTGGGTGAACGCGCGGTCCTGCGCCGCCTGGTCAATGCCGGCACCAAGATCGTCCAGCTCGGCTACGGCCAGGACGGCGAGGTGGAAGACCTGGTCAACCAGGCCCAGGCGGAAATCTATGCCGTGGCGGAGCGCCGCACCGCAGAGGACTACGTGGTCCTCAAGGACGTCATGGAGTCCACCGTGGACGAAATCGAAGCGTCCGGTCACCGCGAGGAGGGAATGACCGGAGTCCCGACCGGTTTCTATGAACTCGATGAGCTCACGCACGGCCTGCACCCCGGCCAGATGATCGTCATTGCCGCCCGCCCCGCCGTCGGCAAGTCCACTTTCGCGCTGGATTTCGCCCGCTCCGCTGCCATCAAAAACAACCTCGCCACCGTGATGTTCTCGCTGGAAATGGGCCGGAACGAGATCGCCATGCGCCTGCTGTCCGCGGAGGCCACGATCGGACTCCAGGACCTGCGCAAGGGCACGATCAAGGACGAGCAGTGGTCCAAGATCGCCACGACAATGGGCCGGATGAACGAGGCCCCGCTGTTCATCGACGACAGCCCCAATATGTCCCTGATGGAAATCCGGGCCAAGTGCCGCCGCCTGAAGCAGCAGCATGACCTCAAGCTCGTCATCCTTGACTACCTCCAGCTGATGAGCTCCGGCAAGAAGGTGGAGTCCCGCCAGCAGGAAGTCTCCGAGTTCTCCCGTGCGCTGAAGCTGTTGGCCAAGGAACTGCAGGTCCCCGTCATTGCCCTGTCGCAGCTGAACCGTGGCTCCGAACAGCGCCAGGACAAGCGGCCCATGGTCTCGGACCTGCGTGAATCCGGTTCCATTGAGCAGGACGCCGACATGGTGATCCTGCTGCACCGCGAGGACGTCTACGACAAGGAATCGCCGCGCGCCGGCGAGGCGGACATCCTCATCGCCAAGCACCGCAATGGCCCCACCAAAGACATCGTGGTTGCGTTCCAGGGCCATTACTCGCGGTTCGCCAACATGGCGGCCGACGCCGGAGGCGGCGGCTTCTAGCTGGAAGCGGCTACGCGCCGCCGGTTCGCAGCAAGTGGTTGGGCAGCCGGTTCCCCGGCGCCCGGCCCCGGATCTCCAGCAGTTCGCGGGCATGGGCGTGCAGCCGCCTGTCCTCTTCGGACACCGGCACCCATTGCGGGATCGGGACGGACGTGCCGTGCTCGTCGCGCGCCACCATCACGGTCAGGCAGTAGGTCGTGAGCTCCAGCTCGCGCCCCTTCGGATCCCCCGAGCGGACATGGACGGCGATGTGCATGCCCTTGGTTCCGGTGTAGACCAGCCGGGCCTCCACCTCCACCACGTGGCCAATCAGCAACGGCCGGTAGAAGCGCACACCGCCGGAGAAGACCGCCACCGTGTCCATCCCGCAGTACCGCGAGGCGCACACGTAGGCCGCTTCGTCGATCCACTTCATAACGATGCCGCCGTGCACCTTGCCGCCCCAGTTCACATCCGTGGGGGCAGCCATAAAGCGCAGGACGACGTTCTCTGCGGTTCCGGCGTCGGTGTATTCCTGTCCGCTCATCGCCTGGACGATGTCCTCGCGGACCTTGATCCGCGCCAGCGCATGGTCCCGCTGTTCGATTTCCTCCGGCGTCACCGGCTCGTACTGCGGCACAGGGATCGGCTTGCCGTCCTCGCCGACGGCCACGAAGATCACCATGCACTGGCTGCGCATCGTGGCCGGGCCGCCCTTCGGATCCCCCGAGGACACTACGGTGCGGATGTGCATCGAGGACCGGCCCGTGTAGACAATCGTCGCCTCGACTTCGACCATGTCCCCGCTGTTGACCGGATCCGCGAAGTGGATGTTCCCCACATACGCGGTCACGCAATAGGACTTGGCCCAACCCACCGCGGCGGCGTAGGCCGCCTTGTCCACCCACTCGAGCACAGTGCCGGCGTCCACCGAACCGCTGTGGCCGACGTCCGTGGGGGCCGCAAGGAAGCGCAGGGTCACGGAATTGGCGGCGTTCTCACTCATGGTCAGAGTTTACTGACCGGCCGGGGCTGCGTCGCCGGCGAGGACATAAACGCGGGCCGGGACGCCACATGTGCCCGGCGGGCGTGAGATGGTACGACGGCGGGCGGCCACCCGGAGGTGACCGCCCGCTGCCGTGCGCCGCAAGGGCGCCGGGGATTTCCTTAGGCCAGGACGCTGAGCCTGGAGCCGCCGCGGCCGAACAGGACCTTGTCCACGGAGACCTTTCCTGCGCCGACGAAAGCCAGCGCCAGGGCTGCGGCGGCCAGGATCAGTACCAGTTCGTAGCCGCCCGTTGCGGCAAAGATTCCCGCCGGGGCATGGACCAGGAACAGGGCCCCGAGCATGTTGACGGCGAGCAGGGCGGCGAAGACGCGGGTGAGCACGCCGAGGATCAATGCGACGCCGCCGATTAGTTCCAGCGTGGCGATGATCGGGGCGGCGACGTTGGCGGCCGGCACGCCCATCTGGGCGAAGGCGGCCTGGGTGCCGGCAATGGTGAATTCATTGAATTTCTGCCAGCCGTGCGCGGCGAAGAGGAATCCCGTGACGATGCGCAGGATGGTGCGGGCCGAGGTGGTGAGCGTGGACTGGTTCATGGGGGTGCCGTTCTGACGGAGGAAAGGCGGGGGAGGCCGCCACTGATTTAGTTGAAGATTCAACTTCCAGTGTTCCGGCGCGTACTTGAAATGTCAACTAATACGAAGCTGTGCGACGCCGAAAGTGCCGTTAGGGTGGTTCCGTGCCTGCCTCTGCCCCGACTCCCGACACGCTGCTGTCCGCGGCGGGCCGGCGGCGGGAGATCCTGCGGCTCGCCGTCCCGGCCTTTGGCGCGCTGATCGCCGAACCGCTGTTCCTCCTCGCTGATGCGGCGATCGTCGGACATCTCGGCGTTGCCCAGCTAGCCGGCGTCGGACTCGCGTCGGCGGTGCTGCACACGGTTGTGGGCCTGATGGTGTTCCTCGCCTACTCCACCACTCCGGCCGTAGCGCGGGCGGTCGGCAGCGGCCAGCTGCCCCGGGCCCTCGCGGCCGGGCGGGACGGCGTTTGGCTCGCCTTTCTCCTCGGCATCGTCCTGGCCGCCGCCGGTTTCCTCGCCGCCGAACCGCTCGTTGACCTGATGGGCGCCGGCGCGGAGGTGCGGAGCTTCGCCGTGGAGTACCTGCGCTGGTCGATGCCCGGACTTGTGGCGATGCTGCTCATCTTCGCCGGCACCGGCGTGCTGCGGGGCCTGCAGGACACACGCACCCCGCTCCTTGTGGCGGCCGCCGGTTTCACGTTGAACGTCGCGCTCAATCTTTTCCTGGTCTACGGGCTGCAGTGGTCCGTCGCCGGCTCGGCGATCGGCACCAGTACCGCCCAATGGGCCATGGCCCTGGTTTACGTGGTGATGGTCCAGCGAAACGCCCGCACCCACGGAGTGTCCCTTTTGCCTGATTGGCGCGGCGTCCGTGCCCTGACCAAAGTGGGCTCGTGGCTGATGCTGCGGACGCTCAGCCTGCGCATCGCGATCCTCGCCACGGTGGTGGCGGTCACGGCCCAGGGGCCGGTCAACCTGGCCGCCCACCAGCTTGCAATGACAGTCTTCACCCTCCTGGCGTTCGCCCTGGACGCCCTCGCCATTGCCGCGCAGGCGATGATCGGCAAGGAACTCGGGGCGTCCCGCCCGTCTGCGGCGCGGGACCTCACCGGGACGATGGTCCGCTGGGGGCTCGGCTTCGGTGCCCTCACCGGAGTCCTGCTGGCCGCCGCGGCGCCGTGGGCGGGAATGCTCTTCACATCCGACGCCGATGTCCAGGCCGCACTCACGCTGGCGCTGTGGGTGCTCGCCGCAGGCCAGCCGATCGCCGGCTATGTTTTTGTCCTCGACGGCGTCCTGATCGGGGCAGGCGACGTGAAATACCTGGCGATTGCCGGCGTCGTGAATCTCGCCGTGTACCTTCCGCTGCTGCTGGCCGTCGGACAGTCCGGGGCCGCCGGCGGCGCGGGCCTGCTCTGGCTGTGGGCTGCGTTCTCGCTCGGCTATATGGCGGCCAGGGCCGCAACCCTGGGCCTCCGCGCCCGCACCGACCGGTGGATGGTCATCGGCCCGCAGTGACGCACTAAACTGGACGGGTGACTCTCCACGCAGCCCCTGACGCATCCGCCCTGCCCGCCGCGGCGGATCTTTGGAAACCCGTGCTGGTCCGCGCCGCCGTCGCGCTCGTCTTCGGTGCGCTGACCGTGTTCTGGGCTGCGCCGTCACCGGCGGGCATGGGCTGGGCCGGCGGTCTCTACCTGCTAGCCACCGGTGTGGTGCTGCTCTGGAGTGTGAACCGGACCGGACTCAGGGCCGGGTCCGCACCCAGCAAGGTGCTTGCCGCCGCAGGTGCCGTGCTGACGGGGACCGGCGCCGCGGTCGCGCTCATTCCCAGCAACCTCGTCTTCGGCGTCCTTGCGGCCCTGGGCCTTGGCCTTGCCGGCGCGGCAGAGCTCTATCTCGGCATCACGCACCGCGGCCGGTCCGTGCTCGCGCGGGACTGGATGGCCTCCGGTGCCGTCGCGCTGGGCACCGCGGCCCTGCTCCCGTTCTTCATCGACCTCGGTCCGCACGCGCTTCTCGGGGTTGCCGGCGGCGGCGCCATCATCAGTGGAGTGCTCTGGGCGCTGGCCGGCCTGACCTTGCGGCACGATGCGCGGGCCGATTCCGCGGAGGCCGTAAACTAGTAGGGACAGGTTCTACCTTGCGTAGAACGATTGCGGCATCACAACCGCCACGCCTGGCGGCGTCGGCTGCAGGAGGAAAGCACAGTGGCACAGCAGAAATCCGGAGAACCGCGCAAGATGCGGACCTCGGTCAAGGGGCCGCTCATGTTCTCCGCATTCTGGGCCGTGCTGGCTTTTATTGCCACGCTCATTTTCGCCTCCGGCGGCACCGCCAAGACACCCCGCTTTGACCTGGCGTTCATTGCCGCAGGCATCGCCTTCATCGTGATTCTGGTCGTGCTGGCCATGCTCGCGATGGGCCACAAACCCAACGCCGAACATCTCGGCAAGGGATCCGGCGTCAACCTGAGTTCCAGGAACACCGGCCACGGCGGCCATCCGGCCCAGTCCCGGGCGGAAGCGGACGCCCCGGGCGCCGGCCCCGAGGACACCCCCCGTGACACCTCCGGCGGCGCCCCCCGCTAACGCCTGCGGCGCGCCGTCATCCCGGCGCCGCACCTTGACCCGGCACTGGGTTCCGGCTCAGGTCGCCGCTTTCCGGGCCCGATACGCTGCCACGTGTGCGCGGTTCGCGCAGTTTCCGGTATCGCAGTAGCGCTTGGAGCGGTTCCGGCTGAGGTCCAGCACCACGGCGTCGCAGTCATCGGCGGCGCACACCAGCATCCGGTCCATCTCCTTGCTGCGGATGACGTCCACCAGGGCCATCGCGGCCTCCGTGCTGATCCGGTCCGCCAGCGGCGCCTCCGGCGTGGTGGCGTGCAGATGCCAGTCCCACTGATCGTGTTTGACCAGCTGGGGGAGCGCCCGCGCCTCACGCAGCAGCCGGTTCAGCGTGTCCACCGCGGCGGATTCGTCCGCGAGCCAGAGCTCGGCGAGCTCCCCGCGAAGACGGTGCACTCCGGCCAGCTCGGCCGCGTCCCGGGTCCGTGAGCCGGTGAATCCCTCGGCCGCCAGGAAGCGGTCCAGGTCTTCGGTCGTGGCGAGTTGTTCGTCCCCGTTGGCCGCGGAGTTGATCAGGTTGACCACGGACCGCAGGGCCACCTCTGTGTCAGGGGCAAAAAGCATCTTGACTCCTTACGTAGGCGTGGCGTACTGTCATGACCATAACCCTACTTTACTCCTGACAGGAGGCAGCCCGTGTCTGCCGCACGCCGCATCGCCGAAGCACCGGCCACGACGAGTTCCGGAATCCCCGCCCCCGGACAGCCCCACGCCCGAGGCGCCGGCGCCGCATCAGGTTTCCTGGCGTCAGGCCTGGGGGTTGCGTTGTTCTCCTCGGCAGTTTTTGGCCTCTCCGGCTCCTTTGCGAAGGCGCTGCTGGAGGCCGGCTGGACCCCAGGCGCCGCCGTCACCGCCCGCCTCACCGGCGCCGCGCTCATCCTGGCGGTTCCCGCCCTTGTGGCGCTGCGTGGACGCTGGCACCAGATCGGGGACAACTGGCTCACGATCCTGCTCTTCGGATTCATCGGCGTCGCCGCCTGCCAGCTGTTCTATTTCAACGCGGTGTCCCGGCTGTCGGTCGGGGTTGCCCTGCTGCTGGAGTACCTTGCTCCCGTGATCATCGTGCTGTGGCTCTGGGCCGCCAGCCGCCGGCGTCCGCGGCCCCTGACGATCGCCGGAACCCTGCTCTCACTGGGCGGGCTGGTCCTGGTCCTGGACCTCACCGGAGCCGTCAAGATCGACGTCGTCGGCGTCCTGTGGGGAATCGCGGCCGCCGTCTGCCTGGCCATCTACTTCTTCATCACGGCCAAGGAAAACGACACCCTCCCGCCGATCGTCCTTGCCTCCGGCGGGCTGATGGTCGGTGCCGTCACCATGTGGCTCGCCGCGGCAACCGGCCTCCTGCCGATGGCCTTCAGTACCGCCGACACGCGCCTCGGCCCCTGGGTTACCCCCTGGTGGGTGGCGCTGGGCGGACTCATCGTGCTGGCCACGGTGCTCGCCTACGTCTCCGGGATTGTGGC
Organism: Arthrobacter sp.; assembly: GCA_035466775.1. Classification (GTDB taxonomy): domain Bacteria; phylum Actinomycetota; class Actinomycetes; order Actinomycetales; family Micrococcaceae; genus Arthrobacter. Next base: position 453 of record DATIUQ010000073.1, on the reverse strand, counting down.
GGCACGGGCGCTTGGTTCCAAGGTGGCGTCCTTCGTCTCGCTCACCGAGGTGCTGTTCGCCGTCATCTGGGCGTGGCTGCTGTTGGGCGAACTGCCCGGACCCATCCAGCTGCTGGGCGGACTGCTCATTGTCGGCGGTGTCGTGCTCGTCCGGCTGGACGAGCTCCGCACGCCGTCCGGCGCCGCGGCGATGCCGGCCGCGCTCGACCACGCGAACGACGTCGAACCCGTCCCGTAAGGTCCGACACAAAACCGGCCCGGACGCTGCTGCGTCCGGGCCGGTTCCATGACTGCGGGCCTCCTGCCTAGCGGGAAGCGCTTTCCTGCTCGGTGGCGTTGCGGCTGGCCTGCTTGCCGGCCTCCTGCAGCGCCTGGGAAACCTTCGCCAGGGCGGCAACGTGCTGGCCGTTCCACTCGCTGCGGAACTTGTCGGCGTCCGGGCCCTTCCAGTCG
>DATIUQ010000072.1:0-24724 GCA_035466775.1 Arthrobacter sp. | reverse complement strand
CGGCTGCTGCGTGATCATGGAGTACGGGCCGGTGGAGCGCGCGTGGATCTTGTCGTCCACCAGGTGGTGGAGCTTCAGGATGTACATGTAGCCGACCGAGATCGGATCCGGGAACGGCTCGCCGGAGCGGCCGTCGAACAGACGGGTCTTGCCTGAGGAGTTGATCAGGCGGACACCGTCGCGGGTGACGTTGGTGGAGTCGAGGAGACCGGTGATTTCCTCTTCACGCGCACCGTCGAAGACCGGCGTTGCAACAGTGGTCGAGCCACTCTCGCGCGGCAGGTTCGGCAGCTGCTTGACCCACTCGGGCTCGCCCTCGATCTTCCAGCCGGTCTTGGCAACCCAGCCGAGGTGTGTTTCCAGCACCTGGCCGACGTTCATACGGCCCGGAACACCCAGCGGGTTCAGGACGATATCAACGGGGGTACCGTCGGCAAGGAAGGGCATGTCCTCGATCGGGAGGATCTTGGAGATAACACCCTTGTTGCCGTGACGGCCGGCGAGCTTGTCGCCGTCGGTGATCTTGCGCTTGGCAGCCACGTAGACGCGGACCAGCTGGTTGACGCCCGGGGGCAGCTCGTCGTCGTTGTCGCGGTCGAAGACGCGGACACCGATGACGGTGCCGGACTCGCCGTGCGGAACCTTCAGGGAGGTGTCGCGCACTTCGCGGGACTTCTCACCGAAGATGGCGCGCAGCAGGCGCTCTTCCGGGGTCAGCTCGGTCTCGCCCTTGGGCGTGACCTTTCCGACCAGGATGTCGCCGGCTTCAACCTCGGCGCCGATGTGGATGATGCCACGCTCGTCGAGGCCGGCCAGGACTTCCTCCGACACGTTCGGGATGTCACGGGTGATTTCCTCGGCACCAAGCTTGGTGTCGCGGGCATCGATCTCGTGCTCCTCGATGTGGATGGAGGAAAGAACGTCCTCAGCCACGATGCGCTGGGACAGGATGATGGCATCCTCGAAGTTGTGGCCTTCCCATGACATGAATGCCACGAGCAGGTTCTTGCCGAGGGCCAGTTCGCCCTGGTCCGTTGCCGGGCCGTCGGCGATGATGCCGCCGACTTCCAGGCGCTGGCCTTCGCTCACCAGAACGCGGTTGTTGTAGCAGTTGCCCTGGTTGGAACGGGCGAACTTGTTGATCCGGTAGTTGGTTTCCGTACCATCGTCGTTGAGCATGATGACCAGCTCAGCGGAGACCTCGGTCACCACACCGGCCTTCTTCGCGATGGTGACGTCACCGGCGTCGACAGCAGCGGCGCGCTCCATGCCGGTGCCGACGAACGGCGCCTCGGAGCGGACCAGCGGCACGGCCTGGCGCTGCATGTTGGCACCCATAAGTGCGCGGTTGGCATCGTCATGCTCGAGGAACGGGATCAGGGCCGTAGCCACCGACACCATCTGGCGCGGGGACACGTCCATGAACTCGACGTCGGCAGCGGGAACCAGCACGGGCTCGCCTCCACCACCGCGGGCACGGACCAGGACGGTCTCTTCGGCGAACTTCTTGTTCGCGTCGAGCGGAGCGTTGGCCTGGGCAATCAGGACCTCTGCTTCGTCGTCGGCCGTGAGGTACTGGACCTCATCGGAGACAACACCGTCGGCGACGAGGCGGTACGGGGTCTCGATGAAGCCGAACGGGTTGATGCGTCCGTAGGAAGCCAGCGAACCGATCAGACCAATGTTCGGGCCTTCAGGAGTTTCGATGGGGCACATACGTCCGTAGTGGGACGGGTGAACGTCTCGGACTTCCATGCCTGCACGGTCACGGGACAGACCACCCGGGCCAAGCGCCGACAGGCGGCGCTTGTGGGTCAGACCCGACAGCGGGTTGTTCTGGTCCATGAACTGGGACAGCTGGGACGTTCCGAAGAACTCCTTGATGGCTGCCACAACGGGGCGGATGTTGATCAGCGTCTGCGGCGTGATGGCCTCGACGTCCTGGGTCGTCATACGCTCGCGGACAACGCGCTCCATACGGGACAGGCCGGTGCGGACCTGGTTCTCGATGAGCTCGCCGACGGCGCGGATGCGGCGGTTGCCGAAGTGGTCGATGTCATCGATCTCAACGCGCAGCTCGTGGTCCTGGCCGTCGCGCTTGCCCGTGAGGGTCTTCTCACCGGCGTGCAGGGCAACGAGGAACTTGATCATCGCGACGATGTCTTCAACGTGCAGGACAGACGCTTCCTTGTCACCAAGGGAGCGGTCGATGCCGAGCTTGCGGTTGATCTTGTAACGGCCAACCTTGGCCAGATCGTAGCGCTTGGAGTTGAAGTACAGGTTGTCCAGCAGGGACTGGGCAGCCTCGACCGTGGGCGGCTCGCCCGGTCGCAGCTTCCGGTAGATGTCCAGCAAGGCGTCTTCGCGGGTTTCGGTGGCGTCCTTCTCCAGCGTTGCGCGCATGGAGTCGTACTGGCCGAACTCTTCGAGGATCTGGCCTTCGGTCCAGCCGAGGGCCTTCAGCAGCACCGTGACGGACTGCTTGCGCTTGCGGTCGAGGCGGACGCCGACCTGGTCGCGCTTGTCGATTTCGAGTTCGAACCAGGCGCCGCGGGACGGGATGATCTTCGCGGTGAAGATGTCCTTGTCGCTGGTCTTGTCGGCGGTGCGCTCGAAGTAGGCGCCCGGGGAGCGGACCAGCTGGGAGACAACGACACGCTCGGTGCCGTTGACGACGAAGGTGCCCTTCTCGGTCATCAGCGGGAAGTCACCCATGAACACGGTCTGCTGCTTGATTTCGCCCGTGTTGTTGTTCATGAATTCGGCCTTGACGTACAGCGGAGCCGAGTACGTTGCGTCCCGGTCCTTGCACTCAGCCATGGTGTATTTCGGATCAGCGAACTCCGGCTCGGAGAAGCTCAGGGACATGGTGCCCTGGAAATCCTCGATCGGGGAGATCTCTTCAAAGATGTCGGACAGACCCGAGGAGGTGGCGACGCTGAGGTCGCCTTCTTCGACGGCCTTGGCTACGCGTGCCTGCCAGCGTTCGTTACCGACCAGCCAGTCAAAGCTGTCGGTTTGCAGGGCAAGCAGATTCGGAACGTCAAGCGGTTCGTGAATCTTTGCGAATGAGAGCCGGCGGGTTGCACCGTCGGTGCTGTCGGCATTGATAGCGGTAGCGTTGTTTACATTAGAGGTGCTCGAGGCGACCAAGAGGGATCCTTCCACAGACCTTCAGGCGTTGTCAGATCTCCCCCGTTATGCACCCTGCGAAAGTGACTCCGCAGTGCTACCAGTCCGGTTCCGCTATATGACCCGGGACCCGCGCTGACCATGATGGTGCCGTTGTTGACGGCACATTGATGGCGCAGCAGCCAGGCTAAGCCCACCGCTATATGAAGGCTGAAGGTAAACAGGGAAGACGCAAATATCTACGATACGGCAAAGCAACCTACTTGTCTACCCCACTTCGGCCGGGATTGCAAGCACTGGGCCCGGCTCCCGGATGGGGTATACGGCGCCTGTACAACAGGCCGGGACAGCCAGCTACAACAGCAGGCGGCGCGGGCGCCAAATGGCACCGTGACAGGGGTCACGATAACCTTGCAGTACAACGTTCAAGATCGGAAGAGATAACCATGAGCAACTCTGCAGACAACAACGATGTTGTCATCCTCGCCGCCGCCCGCACTCCGCAGGGCCGCCTCAACGGGCAGCTCGCCAGCTTCACCGCGGTGGAGCTGGGCGCCCACGCCATCCGGGCAGCCCTGGCCGCCAGCGGAGTGAAGGCCGAGCAGGTGGACTCGGTGATCATGGGCCAGGTGCTGCAGGCCGGGGCGGGCCAGAACCCCGCCCGCCAGAGCGCCATCGGCGCCGGCATCGGCTGGAACGTTCCCACAGTCACCATCAACAAGGTCTGCCTGTCCGGGCTGACCGCCGTGATCGATGCCGCCCGGATGATCCGCAGCGGCGACGCCACCGTCGTCGTCGCCGGCGGCCAGGAGTCGATGACCCGCGCACCGCACATCCTCCCCGGTTCCCGGCAGGGCTGGACCTACGGCACCGTCCAGGCGCTCGACGTCGCGGCCCATGACGGGCTGACCGACGCCTTTGACGGGCATTCCATGGGACTGTCCACCGAGAGCAAGAACCTCACGCTGGGAATCGACCGCACGTCCCAGGATGAGGTGGCGGCGGCGTCCCACCAGCGCGCTGCCCGGGCCGCCAAGGACGGGGTGTTCGACGGCGAAATCGCCCCGGTCAGCGTCAAGCAGCGCAAGGGGGACCCGATCGTCCTGACCGCCGACGAAGGAATCCGGCCTGACACCACGGTGGCATCGCTGGCCGGCCTGCGGGCCGCGTTCGTCACGGACGGCACCATCACCGCCGGCAACTCCTCTCCCCTGTCCGACGGCGCCTCCGCGCTCGTGCTCTGCTCGCGGAAGTTCGCCGAGGACAACGGCCTGGAGTACCTCGCCGTCGTCGGCAAGCCCGGGCAGGTGGCCGGGCCGGACAACTCGCTGCACTCCCAGCCCTCCAATGCAATCCAGAACGCACTGCAGAAGGCCGGCTGGTCCGCAGCGGACCTGGATTTCATCGAGATCAACGAGGCCTTCGGCTCCGTGGCGGTCCAGTCGCTCAAGGACCTCGGCTACCCGCTGGAGAAGTGCAACATCCACGGCGGCGCGATCGCCCTGGGGCACCCGATCGGCGCCTCCGGCGCCCGGCTCGCCCTGCATGCGGCGCATGAGCTGAAGCGCCGCGGCACCGGCAAGGCCGCGGTCTCGCTCTGCGGCGGCGGCGGCCAGGGCGAAGCGCTCCTGCTGTTCCGCGACTGAGTGCCGTGGCGGACCCTGCAGTGCCCACAGAACCTGACAGCGGCGGCGGCAACGGCGGCGGCCGGGAGCGATTCCTGGCCGACGCCGCCGCGCGGGGCCTCCACGTCCGGCTCGTCGAGCGGCTGGCCGCCAGCAGCCTCGAGGAGGCGGCACGGATCCTGGGAATCGAGCCCGGGGACATCGTGAAGTCCCTGGTGGTCAAGCACAAGGACGGGAGTTTCCTGTTCGCCCTCATCCCGGGCGACCGGCAGATCTCCTGGCCCAAGCTCCGGGCATTGCTCGGCGTCAACAAGCTCTCGCTCCCGACGGCGGACGTCGCCCTGGACGCCACGGGCTACGAGCGCGGCACCATCACCCCGCTCGGCAGCACCGTTGCCTGGCCCGTCTACGCGGACGTCAGCATCACCGGCCGCCGGATTTCCATGGGTGCCGGCGAACACGGCTACAGCGCGTTCGTGGACGCCGACGACTTGACCGCCGCCCTCGGCGCCGTCGTGGCGGACATCTCTGAGCCGACCTGACCTTTCCGCCGTTCTGGCCCGGCCGGGTTAACACTGTGCCGGACGCAACGACTGCTCCGTAAGTGCCGTTATGGGTGCTGAAAACGGCCGTTACGGAGCAGTCGACGGGGGTGCTGCGGCGTCAGGCGGTGACGGTCAGGGGTTCACCGGTGACCGTGAGCCGCCAGTTGCTCTGGCTGAACACGGCGGCATCGAGGGTCCCGCGGGCCACGACGTAGTCGATGATGCGCTGACGGATCTCCTGCTGGCTGTTCGAGAGCACCGGGGCCGTCTTCACGCCCGGGAAGTTGCCTCCGCCGCTCTGGCGGTAGTTGTTGATAGCCATCGCGAATTCCTTCTCCGCCGGCACGGGCGAGCCGCCGTAGCTCAGGTTCATGATCCGCTCCCCCACGGGCCGGGCCAGGTCGATCTCGTAGTTCAGCGGCGCATCCAGGCCATAGACGACGTCGTAGTTGTAGTCCGGGGTGCCGTTCGGCGCCATCGTGGTGGCGGCATTCGTGACGTCCTGGGCCCGGGCCGTCGTTGTGGCCACCGGCTTGAAGTACTGCGCCGACCACTCGAGGTAGGCCTTGACCTGTGCCCCCGTGACCTTGATGGACAACAGTGTGTTGTCGAAGATGTACAGCCCGGCCACGTCGCGGATGGTCAGCGGGCCGGCCTTGACGTCCACCGAGCGCGAGAACGCCGCCGCGATGGACAGGACCGGCAGCCCGGCGGCCGGGCCGTTGGCCAGTTCCGCCTTGATGGTGCTGGCCTGGACGTAGTTGATCGCATCAATCGCGGCCGAGTCGCCCCAGCAGGCCGTCGCCGTGGTCAGCGGCGCGGTGGAAGTGCCGATCACCTGGTTCACGTACTTCACCGTCGCCTCGTGGCCGGCCTGCACGGCGCTGACGACGGCGGGGTCCGGATCGGCGGTGTTGGCGTTCAGCAGGTGGGAGTGCGCCGAAGTGACCGCCCACCCGCCCTCGTCCTTGGCAAGCTGCAGGTCGATGACGGCGACGCGCATGCCCCATTTCAGCGGTTCGGTCAGGAGCACCGGCCGTTTCGTTTCCTTGTTGGTGACAAACCGCTCCGGGATCTCCAGGTGCGCGTGTCCGACCAGGATCGCGTCGATCCCGGGGACCTCCTCGGCGAGCTGTGTGGACGCGTTTTCGGCGAACGGCAGCGCATCGCCGTAGGAGGAGCCCGGCGTCGCGCCCGAGTGGCTGGAGACGATGATGACGTCGGCTCCGGCGGACTTCATCTGCGGGATGACTGTCTTGGCCTCCTCCACGATGCCGTTGAAGTCGAGCTTGCCCTGGACGTTGTCGCGGTCCCAGAGGGCGCAGCCGGGGGTCACAAAGCCGACGAGGCCGACGGTCAGCCAGCCGTTCCCGGTCCTCACCCGCTTGAGGACGTACGGGGTGAACGCGCGCTGGCCGGTCACGGCGTCGTGCACGTTGGCGCCGAGCAGCGGAAAATCCAGCTGCTTCTCCCAGGTCCGCAGCATCGGGATGCCGTAGTTGAATTCGTGGTTGCCGAGCGCGACGGCGTCGTAGCCGACGGCGTTCATGGCCAGCGCCATGGGGTGCTTGACGGTGTCGGAGATGGGGTTCACTTTGGCGAAGTAGTAGGCCAGCGGCGTGCCCTGGATGGTGTCGCCGGAATCGATGGTGAGCGTGTTGGCAGCGCCGCGCTCGGCCCGGACGGCCTTGATCAGGCTGGACGCCTGGGCGATGCCGATCCTGTTGCCCGCGCTGTCCGAGTACGGCACATCTTTGAAGTAGTCCCAGTTGAAGACGTTGTTGTGCAGGTCGGTGGTGCCGAGCACGGTCAGGCTGAATTGCTTCTTTGCGTTGCCGGGTGCAGCCTGTGCCGCGGGGGCGCCGGAGAGCGCCGCGGCGGCGGCGCTGCCGCCGACGAAGGCCGCCGCCAGCATGGCGCGGCGGGAGAACGACGGGTTCGGATCTGTCATTGTGTGAGCTCCTCAGGGGTTCGCGGCCGGTCGGCACAATGCCACAGTCTAGGGGCCACGTCCGGTCCTGAAAAGGAGAGCCTGCAATCATTTGCCCAAGGTTCACGTGCCTGCCCGGGCCGCCCTTAACGCAGGAAACCCCGCCCACCGGAGTGGACGGGGTTTCCCGGAGCAGGACAGGAACGCGAGGTTCCCGGCCGGGTCCAGAAGCGGCGAGTTACTTGAGGGTAACGCGAGCGCCGGCTTCTTCGAGCTGTGCAACAGCCTTCTCGGCAGCTTCCTTGGTGACACCTTCGAGAACAGCCTTCGGAGCGCTGTCAACCAGGTCCTTGGCTTCCTTGAGACCCAGGGAAGTGATGGCGCGAACTTCCTTGATGACTGCAATCTTCTTGTCGCCCGGGTGCTCCAGGACGACGTCGAATGCGGTCTTCTCTTCTTCTTCTGCAGCGGCGCCGGCAGCGGGGCCAGCAACAGCAACAGCAGCAGCCGTAACTTCGAAGGTCTCTTCGAAGAGCTTGACGAACTCAGAGAGCTCGATGATGGTCAGTTCCTTGAAAGCTTCAATGAGCTCTTCGTTGGTGAGCTTCGCCATGGTGTGGCGTCCTTCCTATAGTGGTGTTCGGCAGCCCGGGGGCTGGCCCTCACACCGGAGTCTGGTTTTAGAGAGTTAGTTCTCTTCGGGGGCTGCAGCGTCGGCCGGAGCCTCGGCAGCGGCGTCAGCCGGAGCTTCAGCGGGAGCGTCGGCCGGGGCTTCTTCAGCGGCGGGCGCTTCGGCTTCGGCCGGTGCACCGTTCTCTTCTTCAAGCTTGAGGCGCAGCGCGTCGATGATGCGTGCAGCGGCGGCAGCAGGAGCCTTGAGGATGCCTGCAACCTTGGCGAGCTGCAGCTCGCGGGACTCGAGTGCTGCCAGGGCAGCAACTTCGCTGGCGTTCAGTGCCTTGCCCTCGAAGTAACCGGTCTTGATAACCAGCTGCTTGTTGGTCTTGGCAAAATCCGTCAGGCTCTTGGCAGCGGCAACTGCGTCACCCTTGATGAACGCGATTGCAGTGGGGCCGGCGAGCTGACCGTCGAAAGCTTCGACACCAGCTTCCTTGGCTGCAATAGCGGTCAGGGTGTTCTTGACGACCGAGAACTTGGTGTCCTGGCCGAGAGAGACACGCAGCTGCTTGAGCTGTGCAACGGTGAGCCCACGGTATTCGGTCAGGACAGCGGCGTTCGATTCCTTGAAATCGTTAGTGATCTCAGCTACTGCTGAAACCTTGCTAGGCGTTGCCATAACCCTCCTTCCGGGGATAGTGCCGGTGTTTCCCGGTCCCCGCTCAAAAGAGCTAAAAACTAAAAACGCCCCGCGCAGATGCACGGGGCTTGTCTCGACGCGGTCCATGACTGCGGAGCTTTGCTTCGTTCACCTGCGCCGGCCGCCCTATGTTCAGGGTCCTTCGTCTGGAGATCCACTGGCTCTCCCGGCGCGGCTGCAGAAGTGAGCCTTGCTTGGGAGAGTGGATTTCCAACAACCGACGGTCTTTGGTCCTCACAGCTTACGCGAGACCGGGCGCGTGCTCCAAATCGGCGGCCCGGCAGGCAGGTCAGCTGACGCTGGGGCTGAAGTCCGGGAGTTCCTTCTGCCAGATTCCCGTCACCCCGGCGGTGGTAAACCCGAGCTGCTGGTTGACCTTGAGCAGGTAGCGGTTCTCCGGCGCATTCCAGGTGTAGAGGACCCGGGCATCCGGAAACTGCTCGGCGAGCCGCTCCATGTTCGCGACCTTGATCAGCAGGCCCAGCTTGTTGCCGCGGTGCTCCCGGAGTACCACCGTGTCGTCCTGGAACACGACGTCGGGGCGCAGCGCGAGGACGCTGATGGTGGTCAGCCCAACGAGCCCGCCGCTGGCGATGTGCTCGACGGCGGTGACCACCGTCCGGCGGCCCTGCGCGATGGCGACCTCTTCCGCTTCACGGAGGATGCCGCCGTCGAACACCATGGCCGTGTCATCAACGCCGGGCACCCCGTCTTCGCCCGCGCTGTTTTCCAGCGCGGCGACGGCCTCAAGCCACTGGTCCGGACACCGGTCGGTCCAGTGGTGCAGGCGGTAACGTCCGCCGTTGGCCTCCTCGGCCTCGGTCTCGAGCTCCTCGACCAGTTCGCTGTCGAGGGGAAGCGTGCAGGCACTGAATTGTTCGATGTGCTGCAGCGTATAGCCGCTGTGGCGGGCGAACTCCACCTCCCGGCTGTTCATCGGGACGAATCCAAGGCCCGTTCCGGGCACCAGCTGCTCCGCCGAGTTGTCACCGAGAGATGAACTCGGATGGTTTGTGTCGATCAGGATGGTGTGGCGGCCCTCGTCACGGGCGAAGTGCTCCGCGGCTTCGAGCAGCTGCCGGCCCACGCCTTGGCCCTGGAACTCCGGCAGGATGTCGAGTGCGAACTCAGCCAGGTCGAGGTTGTCCGCGAGGGGCAGCGCGATGTCAACCGTCCCGACGATCTCGCCGTCGACCTTGGCCACGAGGATGACCTGGCGCTCGTAGGGGTCCGCCATTTCCAGGAGTTTCTCCAGGGGCGCGTAGGCAAGGTCATCGCTCCCCCAGGTCTGCATGCGCACCTTGCGTCCCACCTCGACGGCGGCAATGAAGTCTGCGGCGTCCTGCCCGTCCAGCGAATCGGGGATCCACAGCTGTTCAATCCGTACGTCTTTTGCCATAGAGGGCATCATCCCAGCCGTTCTGCCGTCCACCACGGTGCCGGAAACCCGGCAGCAGCCGGGCTTTCACCCGCCAGCATATGCCGGTTTCGGTTGCCGTTCCATGGGTTACGGGGTGACCACGCGCTGCCACTCGCCGTCCCAGCCGGCGGGCCGGAATCCGAGGGCGACGTTGATGGCGAGCATGTGGTCGTTTTCCGCGGCGTTGAAGGTGATGACGCGTTCCACGGCCGGATACTCTGCCAGCAGGCGGCGGAGGTTGCGGATCTTGACGAGCATGCCCAGACGGTGCCCGCGGTGGCTGGCCGCGACGAGCGTGTCGTCCTGGGTTGCCAGCCACGGTTTGCCTGATGCCAGTACGAGCACGGAGTAGGCGGCCAGCTCACCCCGCCCGCGATGCCGTGCGGCGGTTACCAGGGAGACGTTGCCGGCCTCCTTCCGGGTGTCCTCGACGTTCCGGACGCGGGCGACGTCCCAGGTCTCCTCTTCATAGCTGAGTCCGCCCGTCGGCGCGTCCGTGCTCATCCGGGACATCAGCACGGCCAGCTGCTCCACGTACTCTTCCGGACAATGGTCGGTCCAGGAGATCAGCTCGTATGGCTCCGCCTTGGCCAGCGCCTCCCGCTCCAGGGCGTCCAGCAACTCCGGATCCGGCGGCATGGCAAGGGAGCTGAAGCGCTCCACCTGCTCGAGCTGGTAGCCCGCCCGTTGGGCGAACCGGACGGCCCGAGCGGACGCCGGCAGCGCCCCGGTACCGGTGACGGGCCTCTGGACGTCCGGGCCGTCCTCCTCGAAGTCGGCCGGGTGTTCGGTGAAGGTCATCAGGATGTTGCGGCCCTCAGCGACTGCCACAGCCTCAATATGCGCCAGCAGCCTCCTCCCGATCCCGCGGCCGGTGAAGCCGTTCAGGACGTCCACGTGAAGGAACGCGCTGCCGAGGTTGTCCTGCTGTTCGCACTGGATCCAGGACCTTGCAACCATCCGTCCGTCCACCCGGACAAAGTAGAGCTGCATTCGCTTGTAGGCGTCGTCCCGCCAGTACCGGAGCCGTGCACTGATAGGGGTGGCGCGGTCCAGGTTTCCCCAGCCCTCCATCACCAGGGCGTCGCTGAGCTCACTGAAGTCCAGGAAGTCACCGGCGTCGGCTGAATCCAGGGCGGAGGGCAGGATCAAGGGTTCTATGCGGTACGTCGCTGCAGTCACCGGGACAGCCTAACCGGCGCCCGGAACGCAAAAAAGACCGCCCCGCGGATGCGGGACGGTCTTTTCGCTGCTTACTACGGCGAGCCTGAAGAGGATTAGACCTCGGTCAGGACCTTGGTGACGTTGGGGTCAACCGAGATGCCCGGGCCAAACGTGGTGGCGACGGTGGCCTTCTGGATGTAGCGGCCCTTGGAAGCGGACGGCTTGAGGCGGAGGACCTCTTCCAGTGCGGCTGCGTAGTTCTCGGCCAGCTTGATGGCGTCGAAGGAAACCTTGCCGATGATGAAGTGCAGGTTCGAGTGCTTGTCGACGCGGAAGTCGATCTTGCCGCCCTTGATGTCGTTGACGGCCTTGGCGACGTCAGCGGTCACGGTGCCGGTCTTCGGGTTCGGCATCAGGTTACGCGGACCCAGGACCTTACCGAGGCGGCCAACCTTGCCCATGAGGTCAGGGGTGGCAACGGCGGCGTCGAAGTCGGTCCAGCCGGCTGCGATCTTCTCGATCAGGTCATCGGAACCAACGAAGTCGGCGCCGGCAGCGATTGCTGCCTCAGCCTTGTCGCCCGTTGCGAACACGAGGACGCGGGCGACCTTACCGGTGCCGTGCGGCAGGTTAACGGTGCCGCGGACCATCTGGTCAGCCTTACGCGGGTCTACACCCAGGCGGAAAGCAACCTCAACGGTCGCGTCGAACTTGGACGGGTTGGTGTCCTTGGCGAGCGTCACTGCCTCGAACGGCGCGTAGAACTTCTCCGCGTCGATCTTGGCTGCGGCTGCCTCATATGCTTTGCTGCGCTTTGCCATGCTGCTTATTTCTCCTTGTGCAGTTGTGGTCTGCGGACCGCGCTGGGCCCTGCCACAGTCGGGGCTCCGGAAGGTATTTCCGAATTTCCGACATTTCAATGTTTAGGTGGTGCCGGTCGCCCGGCGGTGCTGCCCGGCGTCGTGGTCGGTTGCCCGGATCCGACGCCGCATCAGCGGTGGGGAATTATCCCTCGACGGTGATACCCATGGAGCGGGCGGTGCCGGCGATGATCTTTGCGGCGCCTTCCAGGCTGGTGGCGTTGAGGTCTTCCATCTTGGTGGTGGCGATCTCGTTGACCTGGGCCTGGGTCAGCTTGGCAACCTTGACGGTGTGCGGGGTAGCCGAACCCTTGGCGACGCCTGCAGCCTTCTTGATGAGCTCTGCAGCCGGCGGGGTCTTGGTGATGAACGTGAATGAACGGTCCTCGTAGACCGTGATTTCAACCGGAATAACGTTGCCGCGCTGGGCTTCCGTCGCAGCGTTGTACGCCTTGCAGAATTCCATGATGTTGACACCGTGCTGGCCAAGCGCAGGACCGATCGGCGGGGCCGGGTTAGCGGCACCTGCCTGGATCTGCAGCTTGATGAGGCCGGTGACCTTCTTCTTGGGAGCCAATGTAGGGTCCTTCTCTCAATTACTTCCTGGGACACAGGAGCGTGCCTCAGGTTGGTGGCCGCCATGGCGAGGCGGCCGGCCGCCCCTGACTGCTAAAGCGAACAGTCCGGGGCGAATTCTGTGGGGATAACTAGATCTTGCTGACCTGGTTGAATGACAGCGTGACCGGGGTCTCGCGCTCGAAGATGGAAACCAGTACCACGAGGGTCTGGGAGTCCACCTTGATTTCGGAGATCGTGGCCGGAAGGGTCTCGAAGGGGCCCTCCTTGACGATGACCGACTCGCCGACCTCGAAGTCGACGTCGATCTGCGCGGCGGCGTGCTTGACGGGCTTGCCCTTCTCGGCCTGCTCTTCTTCGAAGACCGGGGCGAGCATGGAGAAGACCTCGTCGAGGCGCAGCGGGACCGGGTTGTGGGCGTTGCCCACGAAGCCGGTGACGCCGGGGGTGTGGCGGACGGCGCCCCAGGAGGCATCCGTCAGGTCCATGCGGACCAGGACGTAACCGGGGATGCGGACGCGGTTGATGACCTTGCGCTGAGCGTTCTTGATCTCAACGACTTCCTCCATCGGGACCTGGATTTCGAAGATGTAATCTTCCATGTCCAGGGTCTGGATGCGGGTTTCAAGGTTTGCCTTGACGCGGTTTTCGTAGCCGGCGTAGGAGTGGATGACGTACCAGTCACCCTCCTGGCGGCGCAGCTTGGCCTTGAACTCGTCGGCCGGATCAACCTCTGCGGCGGCAGCGGCCGCAGCCAGCGCGTCGCCTGATTCGTCGTCTGCTTCTTCGCCGGCGTCGGCGGCTTCGGCAGCGTCTGCGTCGGCAGACTCTTCATCGGAGGCTTCCGGGGCTTCTGCCGTGTCGGCAGCCTCGTCAGCGACGTCGGATTCGGGCGCAGCAGACGCAGCCTCGGACTCTTCCCCGGCTTCCACCGCGGCGTCCTGGCTCTTATCCAGCTCAGTCTCAGTTACCTCGAGCTCCTGCTCAGACACTTGGTCTCCTGCTTCCTCATTGCCTAACATGCCTATTTAAATGACTCAATTCCGCACACTCCGCGGAACCTCCGGAATCCCGGTGGCAATCCACGCAGTCTGCGGACCGGTCGCCTTAGCGGTCCGTGGGTGCAACGCCGCCGAAGACCCAGGCCACTCCGGTCCCGAAGGCCAGATCCAGCAGGGTGACGATGAGCATCATGATGACCACGAACACCAGCACCACGAGCGTGTAGTTGATCAGTTCCTTGCGGGTCGGTGCAACGACCTTCTTCAGTTCGCCGATGACCTGGCGGACGAAGAGCGCAATTCGAGCGAAGAAACCTGCCTTGGGGGCATTCTTGGCGGGGCGGCCACTGGAGCTGCTTGCAGCCGTTTCGGTCACCTGGTCCTCACTCATCCTCGCAATGTCGGATACCCGGCTCTGAACTGAACCATGGTTGCTGCGCTTGTTCCGGAGAAACCGGAACAGCTTGCGCAGGGCAGACAGGACTCGAACCTGCAACCTGCGGTTTTGGAGACCGCTGCGCTACCAATTGCGCCACTACCCTATGGATCGAAAACCGTTCCCCGGCCTTTCCCCAGACTTTCCTGAGGCGCAGACCATCGTCGTGTTTTCAACACCGGAGAACCAGTCTACGCAACAACTGCGCCTACGTCGAACCGGCCTCACCGGACCCTCCGCCCCTCAGCGAACAGCTGTGAGGAACAGGCGGGAAACCAGCAGCGAGAATCACCTGACCCACCTGCAGTCACATTTCCACGCCGGCACCCCGGACGGTCCGGTGAACAGCATAGAGTAGATTTCGTCGAATCCCACAAACAGCCACCGAGGCTGTAAGCGAAGAATGGACCCGCGATGCCTGCCGCCCGCATTTCACAGCGTATTTCCGCCATAGCCGAATCCGCCACGTTGGCTGTTGATGCCAAGGCGAAGGCGCTGAAGGCGGCCGGCCGCCCCGTGATCGGTTTTGGCGCCGGCGAGCCGGACTTCCCGACCCCCGGCTACATCGTGCAGGCAGCCATCGAGGCCGCCGGCCAGCCCAAATACCACCGCTATTCCCCGGCCGGGGGCCTGCCGGAGCTGAAGCAGGCCATCGCGGACAAGACGTTCCGGGATTCCGGCTACAAGGCCGAGGCATCGCAGGTACTCGTCACCAACGGCGGCAAGCAGGCCGTGTACAACACCTTCGCCACGCTGCTCGATCCGGGCGACGAGGTCATCGTCCCCACGCCGTTCTGGACCACCTACCCTGAGGCCATCCGGCTCGCGGGAGGCGTGCCGGTCGAGGTCTTCGCCGGGCCGGAGCAGGAGTACCTGGTCACGGTGGAGCAGCTCGAGGCCGCGCTCACGGACCGCACCAAGATCCTGCTTTTCGTCTCCCCCTCCAACCCCACCGGCGCTGTGTACTCGCCCGAGCAAGTCCGGGAGATCGGCCAGTGGGCCGCCTCCAAGGGCCTGTGGGTCGTCACGGATGAGATCTACGAGCACCTGACCTACGACGGCGTCCCCTTCACCTCGATCGCCACGGCCGCCCCGGAACTGGGCGACAAGGTTGTCATCCTCAACGGTGTTGCGAAGACCTATGCCATGACCGGCTGGCGTGTGGGCTGGATGATCGGCCCGGCCGACGTCGTCAAGGCCGCCACCAACCTGCAGTCGCACGCCACGTCCAACGTCTCCAACATCCCGCAGATGGCCGCCCTCGCAGCGGTGTCCGGCCCGCTGACCGCCGTCGACGAGATGAAGCTCGCCTTCGACCGCCGCCGCAAAGCCATCGTTGCCGGGCTGAACGCCATCGAGGGTGTTGAATGCCCGACGCCGAAGGGCGCCTTCTACGTCTACGCGGACGTCCGCGCCCTGCTCGGCAAGGAGTTCCCGTCAGCGAACGGGCCCGTCCGGCCCTCGACGTCGGCGGAGCTGGCCACCCTGATCCTGGACGAAGTTGAAGTTGCGGTGGTCCCTGGTGAGGCTTTCGGCCCCTCCGGCTACCTGCGCCTTTCCTACGCCCTCGGTGACGAGGACCTGGCCACCGGCGTCGCCCGCCTGCAGGACTTCCTCGGCAAGGCCAAGTAGCGGCCCGCCCGCACCACGGCTGGACATGTCCAGCCGCAGACACCAGCAGCGGGCAGAATGGCATTCTGCCCGCTGCTGGTGTCTAAGAATGAGCATGTCCCGGGTGCAGGCTGCGGGAGCGTCCGGAGTAAGGCCCCCAAACCTGCGGGAACGTTGCGGCTAGAGGAGCCGGCGTTCGGCAGCCCAGCGGGTGAGCTCGTGCCGGCTGGAGAGCTGGAGTTTGCGGAGCACCGCCGAGACGTGGGTTTCCACGGTCTTGATCGAGATGAACAGCTCCTTGGCGACTTCCTTGTAGCTGTACCCGCGGGCGATCAGCCGCATCACCTCGAGCTCGCGGGCGGACAACCGGTCCAGTTCGTCGTCGGCGATGTCCGCCGGTGCGGTGCCGAAGGCATCCAGCACAAAGCCCGCCAGCCGGGGCGAAAACACGGCGTCCCCGCCCGCGACCCGGCGGACGGCGTCGGAGATCTCCGCCCCCGAAATGGTTTTGGTGACATAGCCGCGCGCTCCGGCCCGGATCACCGAGACGACGTCCTCGGCCGCGTCCGAGACGCTCAGGGCCAGGAAGCGGGTGCTGCTCAGCAAGGGCGCAGAGCCGGCCAGCACCTCGCGTCCGCCGCCGCCGAGTCCGCCCGGAAGGTGGACATCGAGGAGCACGACGTCGGGACGCACCGAGGCGATCACGGCGACGGCCTCTTCCACCGTGCCGGCCTCGCCGGCAACGACGATGTTGGGGTCCAGGTCAGCCTTCAGGCCGGACCGGAAGATGGCATGGTCATCCACGATCACCACCCGGATCCCCGGCGCCGGGCTCCCTGCTTCGGCAGTGCTCACAATCTGGCCTCTCCATTGCTGTTGTGGGTGGCGGCTCCGGCGGATGCTGCCGCTGGCAACGGCAGCCGGAGCCGCACTTCGGTGCCGTCCTGGCTGCTGTTGATGGTGGCGGTGCCCCCGTGGCGGTTCATCCGGCCGACAATCGATTCCCGGACCCCCAGCCGGTCTGCCGGGACGCCGTCCGGGTCGAAGCCCGGACCGCGGTCCTTCACGAAGACCTCCGCCGCGCCGTCCGTGACTTCCAGGTACACCGACACGGCGCCGCCGCCGTGCCGGGCCGCGTTCAGCATGGCCTCGCGGGCGGCCTGGACGAGTGCCTCGTGGCGTTCGGACATGGCGCAGTCGCCCACGGTGACCACCTCGACGGCGTGGCCCAGGGAGTCTTCGACTTCCGCAGCCGCGGCTTTGATGCGCTCGGAGAGCTGTCCGGCGTCCTTGCCCGGATCCCGGTACAGCCAGCCCCTCAGCTCGCGCTCCTGCGCGCGGGCAAGGCGGACGACGTCGGTTTCGTTACCGGCGCGCCGCTGGATCAGTGCCAGCGTCTGCAGCACGGAGTCGTGGAGGTGGGCGGCGATCTCGGCCCGTTCCGTCGCGCGGACCCGCCCTGCGCGCTCTGCCTCCAGGTCGCGCCAGAACTTCAGCCCCCACGGCAGCAGGACCAGGGCCACGCCGCCGAGCACCGCCACCGAGGACAGCAGGGCGAGCCAGGTCTGTTCCCAGGACCCGGAGCCTGACACCATGACCAGGACCCCGGCCACCACGAGCGCCAGGCCGGCGGCGAGACGGGCCCAGCCGCCGGCCTGGTCCGCCTTGGTCTTGTCCACGAGGCCGGCCCGGCGCGTCTCATCCAGCTGCATCCAGGCGATGGCCGCGCCGCCGAGGATGGCCGCCACCGGAATGAGGGTTCCGAGGGGAACATCCACGCCGAGCACCCGCGCGATCAGGATGCCGGCGGCCAGCAACAAACCCGCCCCGAGCAGAATCTCCTTGCCGTAGCGCATGCCGGCGACCCGGCTCCGCCAGGAGTCTGCGGTAACAGCAGCCGCCGGCCCGGTAGCCGCTCCCGCGGTCGCCGTGCCGGCAGCCGGGAACGCTTCCGCCGACGAAGGTTGGGCGTAGGGGGCCGCATAGGGTGCGCTCACCGCCGGGGCAATGGGCGACGCCGGCTGCCGGGCGTTGCGCTTGGCGCTTTCGTCCGCGGTGGGAACCATGATCCAGAGCCAGGCATAAAACGCGACGCCGGCGCCGCCGGCGAGCGCTGCCACCACCATGCCGATGCGGACCATCCGCAGCGGCCAGCCCAGATGACGGGCGAGGCCGGCGCAGACACCGGCAATCACCCGGTCGCTGCCGCGGACCAGCGGCGGGCGGGAAACGGCGGTTGTCATGACTCAATCCAAGCACGGATCAGGGTTCCCCGGACCCGTTTCCGGCCCTAACCGGGGGTGTCTCAGGGACAGTTCAGGGTGTTCCCCAGTAGAGCGGATTGGCGCGAGGCGGAAGGATCGAAGTATGAACCCGCACACTGACCAGCCCAATAAGGGCGGCAACTCTGAAGGCGACAACTCTGAGGGCCACGAAGCTTCGGGCCGCGCTGTCGGACAGCCCGCCGGACCACCGGCGGAGCCGGCGGCCGGGACACCCGGCGCGGACCAGCGGCCCGCAGCCGACACCTCCCCCGCCACCCCGGTTGATACTTCCGCCACCCTTCCGCTGGACTTTTCGGCCGGCACCGGTGCCGGCGCCGGGACGCCGCCTCCGCCGCCCCCGCTCTACTTCGGCGAGACGCCCGCGCCGGCCGGAAGCCAGCCTTTGAATTTCTTCGACTGGATCCGCAGCCAGGGCATCCGCCGGGGCCGCGAGCGCTGGGTGGGCGGCGTCGCCAGCGGCATCGCCGAGCGCTTCGGCGTCGACCCGCTGATTGTCCGCGGCATCCTGATCGTCCTGACGGTCTTCGCGGGCGTCGGCGTCCTCCTCTACGGCATCGCCTGGGCGCTACTGCCCGAACCCGACGGCCGCATCCACGTCCAGGAGGCCGCAGCCGGCCGGTGGTCGTCCGGGATGACTGGCGCCCTGATCACAGCCGTCATCGGTTTCCCCAGCCTGGGCGCCGGCGTCTGGGGCTGGGACCGGTACGGCTTCGGCGGCTTCATCTGGACGGTCTTCTGGGTGGGCGGCGTCATCTACCTCATCTACTACCTGAGCCAGCGCAACAAGTCCCGGAACGGAGTCGCCCCCATGTCCTCGAATCCGCAGCCCGGCGGCCCGGCAAGCCCCGCCTACCCGCCTAACCCGACAGCACAGTCAGCACAATCAACGCCGTCAACACCGACGGCGCCCTTCGCCGCCACCGGCTACGGCTCCTCGGAGGCGCTGCCCCGCTACGGCGAGTCAACAGTGCCCGGCCCGGCCTGGGGACCGCCCCCGCCGTCGGGCCCTGTTCCCCCGCCCTTGGGCGGCTACCAGCCCGTGCCGGGCGGCAGCCCCGTCCCGCCGGCCAAACCCCGGAACTACGGCCCCGGCGCCCCCGCCGTCGCGGTCACCACCGGGCTCGCCCTGCTGGTGGGCGGCGGCATCAAAGCCCTCGACGTCGCGAACGTCATCGATCTCGGCACCTCCGGCAACGCCGTCGTCTGGGCCAGTGCCGCGGCGGTCCTGGGCCTGGGCATCCTCATCGCCGGCCTCCGGGGCCGCACCTCGGGCATCCTCGGATTCTTCGCCGCGGTCGCCCTGATCGTCGGCGGAATCTTCAACGTCCTCCCCAACGGTGACCGCTTCCGCCCGCAGAACGCCGACTGGTCACCGGCGAGCATCGAACAGGCCCGGGGTGGTTTCGACATCACCGCCGGCACCGGAACCGTGGACTTGACGGGGGTTGCGCTCAACCCGCCCCTGAGCACCGATCTTGTGGTCCCCATCGACGCCACGGCGAGCAACCTCACGGTGATCATTCCGGACACCGTTCCGGTGGAGGTCCGCGCCGACATGACCATGGGAAACCTCAATGAAGGCAGCCAGAGCCACGGGGGCATGACCACCCGGCAAAGCAACTACAACACCGGCAAGCCGGGAGCGACGCTGATCGTGACAGTCAACGGCACCTTCAGCAACGTCACCATCAAGGAAGGGAACTGACATGAGCAGCTACGACGCACCGACGGGCAGCCCGGAAGACAGCGGCCCGGCCACTCCCCCGCCGTTCGAAGGTCCGGAGCCGCCCGAGGATTCCCCGGCCCGTGTGGGCACCATCGTCTGGGGGCTGATCGTGGTGGCCCTGGCCGCGCTCATCATCATCTCCCAGCTGGGCATCGTGGTCCTCAACGGCACCTACGTGGCGATCGGCCTGATGATTGGCGCCGGGGCGGCACTTGTGATCGGCGGGTTGCTCTCGGCCCGGGGACGTGACAAAGAAGCATCGACAAGGAAGTCTTGAACCATGGAAAAATTCTTCAGCACGGTCAGGGGCCTCGGCCTGAAACGCGGTCCGCAGCGATGGTTGGGCGGCGTCTGCGGCGGGATCGCCGCCAAGCTGAACGTGGATGTGGCGTTCGTCCGGATCGCTTTCCTGCTCTTCGCGCTGCTCCCCGGACCGGCTTTCGTCATTTACCTCGCTGCCTGGCTGCTCCTTCCGGACCAGCGGAACGCCATCGTCCTTGAGTCCTTCCTGGCGAAGCGCTCCACCCGGCCTTAAAACCCTCCCGCCAGAAAAAGACGTGCCCCTGCCTTCCGGCAGGGGCACGTCTTTCTGCCACCTGGCACTCCGCAACCTCTCACTCTGCAACCTGTTGCCCTGTAACCATTTGTGTCCTGCCCCACACCCGCCACTAGACTCTAGGTGAGCTCAGCGTGGCGCTCTGCCTGTAAACCTTCGAACCAGGATTTGAGCCGAGACATGAAAATTGGAATCCTCACCAGCGGCGGAGACTGCCCCGGACTGAACGCCGTCATCCGTGGCGCCGTCCTCAAGGGCATCGCCGTCCATGGCCACGAATTCGTGGGATTCCTGGACGGCTGGCGCGGCGTCGTCGAGGGCGACACCATCGACATCCCCCGCACCATGGTCCGCGGCATCGCGAAGCAGGGCGGAACCATCCTGGGCACGTCCCGCACCAACCCGTTCGAGAACAACGGCGGCCCCGAGGTCATCAAGGCCAATATGGACCGGCTGGGCATCGACGCCCTCATCGCCATTGGCGGCGAAGGCACCCTGGCGGCAGCCAAGCGGCTCACGGACGCCGGCCTGAAGATCGTGGGCGTCCCCAAGACCGTCGACAACGACCTCGACGCGACTGACTACACCTTCGGCTTCGACACCGCCGTCGAGATCGCCACGGAGGCAATCGACCGCCTGCGCACCACGGGAGAATCCCACCACCGCTGCATGATCGCCGAGGTGATGGGCCGCCACGTGGGCTGGATCGCCCTGCACGCCGGCATGGCCGCGGGCGCCCATGCCATCCTGATCCCGGAGCAGAAAGCCTCGATGGAGCAGATCGCCGAGTGGGTGGTCTCGGCCCGCGACCGCGGACGTGCGCCGCTCGTCGTCGTCGCGGAGGGCTTCGTCCCGGACGGACAGGAAACCCCGCACTCCGAACGTGGGCTGGACACGTTCGGCCGCCCCCGGCTTGGCGGTATCTCCGAGCGGCTCGCCCCGGAGCTGGAAGCCATGACGGGCATCGAAACCCGCGCCACCGTCCTGGGCCACATCCAGCGCGGCGGGGTTCCCACCGCGTTCGACCGCGTGCTGGCGACCCGCCTGGGCATGGCCGCCATCGACTCGGTGGTCGAGGAACGCTGGGGCACCATGGTGTCCCTCAACGGCACGGACATCGTCCACGTGGGCTTCGACGCCGCGCTCGGAAACCTCAAGACCGTCCCGAAGTACCGCTATGACGAGGCTGCCGTCCTCTTCGGCTGAGCCGCCGATCCGCTGCACCGGGCCCGGACACTCCGGTGGGTAGGGTGGAACCATGACACTTGAGCCCGGTTCGGTCGACATCATCCAGCTCGCGTGGGCCCGCCGCCTGGGGCTCGACGACGGCGCCTTCGCGGCCGCCGCGGGCGAACGCATCACCCGTGCGGATGAAGCGGCCCGCGCCGTCCAGTTCATCCGGCTCTTCGGCAACTCTGTCCTGGTGGGCCCGCAATGGGCACTGGACGCCGCCTCCGGGCTGTCCGACGGGGAACTCGCGCAGCACGTCACGCTCCTGACCATCACCCGGGACCATGGCGGCCACGGGCTCGGCGCCGCCGCGCTTTTCTTCGCGGACGACCTGCCCCTGCAGCAGCCCCCGGAGGAACTGACCGTCTCGCACGGCAACCCGGAGGCGATCGAGCTGGAAGCCGCGTGCCCGCCCGATGACGTCAACGAAGTGGGCCTCTCGGACCTCGAGCACCGTTTCACCATCATGTATGTGGAGGAGGGCCGCAGGACCCCCGTGGCCTGCGGCGCCTACACCGAATGGGAAGGGATCCTGGCCCAGATGGGGGTGCTGGTCGCGCCGGAGTGGCGCCGGCGGGGGCTGGGCTCACTGGCGGCCTCCATTGCGGCCCATGAGGCGCTCGCCTCGGGCCTGACGCTGCAGTGGCGCTCCGATGTCAGCAACACGGGCTCCCTGGCCATCGCCCGGAGCCTTGGCTTCACCGCCGGCGGCATCCAGACGAGTGTGCTGCTGGGTTGATCCGGCCGCGCACCAGGCACGCCTGCGCCTCAGCCGGAGCGCACCTCGTCGCCCTTGGCGCCGGCTGACGTTGCCGGCAGGGAGCCCGGTGCGCCCCAGCCCTGCACCGGCTGGGGTTTGGCGAAGAACAACGCCGCCGCCGCGCCGAGCAGAATGACCGCAGCGGGCAGCAGGATGGACTGGCCCATCGCCGTCGAGAAGCCCTCGTGCAGGGCGTCCGGCAAGGCCCCGGCGAACGACATCGCCCCGGCCTCCCCGGCTCCTCCCGGCGTTGCGGGGAGTTCGGCCGCGAGCCGGGCCTGGATCAGTACCGCTATGGCGGAGCTGCCCAGGACGGCCCCGATCTGGCGGGTCGTGTTGTAGACACCCGAGCCGGCGCCGGCCTGCCGCGGCGGCAGGTTGCGGGTGGCGGTGGAGCTCAGCGGCGCCCAGATGCCGGCGTTGGCGAAACCCAGCACGGCGCTGGGGAGCAGGAACAGCCAGATGGGCGTGTCCGGGTGCATCAGGAGTGCGTTCCAGAACAGCGCCACGGACATCAGCACCAGGCCTGTTGTGGCAATGAACCGGGGGTTGACCCGGTCGATGACCTTGCCCACGAGCGGTGCCAGTCCGCCGGAGATGAGTGCCATCGGCACCATCATCAGCGCCGACTGGGTGGGCGTCAGCCCCCGGACCATCTGGAAGTAGAAGATCAGCGGCAGGGTGAAGGCAGTCACCGTGAACCCGACGGTGGTGATGCCGATGTTCGCCAGGGAAAAGTTGCGGTCCCTGAACAGGGACAGCGGCAGCAGGGGTTCGCCCTTGTTCACGTGCTGCCACACGACAAACACCGCCAGCACGGCGATCCCGGAGATGATGAGACCCCACACGGTGATGGGCCCGGCAATGGTGCCCCAGTCATAGGTCTCGCCCTCCTGGATGCCGAACACCAGCAGGAACAGCCCGACGGCGCTGAGCAGCACGCCGGGGATGTCGAACCTGTGCGGGTGGGTGCTCAGGGCCGGCACGTAGCGCAGCGCCAGGACGAACCCGATGATTCCCACCGGCACGTTGATGAAGAAGATCCACTCCCAGCCGAGGCCGTCGACCAGGACGCCGCCGAGGATAGGTCCCACCAGGGTGGCGACGCCGGCGGTGGCACCCCAGATTCCCATCGCCGCCCCGCGCCGGTCGGGCGGGAAGATCCGCGTGATGACGGCCATGGTCTGTGGCGTCATGAGCGCGGCGCCGAAGCCCTGGAACACCCGGGCAACGATCAGCATCTCCACGTCGCCGGACAGCCCGCACCAAAGGGAGGCCAGCGTGAACACGACGAGCCCCGCCAGGTAGAGCTTCTTCGGGCCGAAGCGGTCGCCCAGCCGGCCGGTGATCAGCAGCGGCACAGCGTAGGCGAGCAGGTAGGCGCTGGTCACCCAGATCACCGAATTCATGTCGGCGTTGAGGCCCTCCATGATGCTGGGGTTGGCCACCGAGACGATGGTGGTGTCGATCAGGATCATAAAGAACCCGATCACGAGGGACCAGAGTGCCGGCCACGGCCTGGCGACGATTTCCATGAAATTCCTTAAGGCTGAAGGGACCGTGGGCGGCGCAGACGAATCAGCCCAGCAGGGCCAGGATGTCCTGCCGCTCGAACATTTGCGCGGCCGCCCGGGCGGAGGGCGTGCCGGCGTCGGGGTCGGCGCCGGCGCCGACCAGTACCCGCACAACCTCCGGGTACCCCTTGAAAACGGCTCCGGCGAGCGGCGTCTGGCCGCGGTCGTTGGCGGTGTTCGCGTCTCCGCCATGGGCCAGGATCAGCCGAACGGTGTCGACGTGGCCGTGATAGGCCGCGAGCATCAGCAGGGAATCCCCGGCGGCGTTCGTCATGGCCGCCGGAGCACCCGCGGACAGGTAGCCGGCGAGCAGTGCGGTGTTACCTTCCCGGGCCGCGTCGAAGAGGGCGTGGGCCAGCGCCAGGGTGTCGGCGTCCGGCGCACCAGGATTGTCGGCTGTCACCGGGTTCCCCTCAGGAAGCCGGTCTGGCGCCCGACGACCTGGCCGGCGTCGGGGGCCACGATGACTTCCTGCGCGGCGGTGTAGGGCTCCTCGCCGTCGAGGACGGTCAATACTTCCTCCGACGCGACCGATCGTTTGACCACGGCCAGTGCCACCGGCCCCATTTCGTAATGCTGCGCCACGGAGGTCACCATACCCACCTTGCGGTCACCGGAACGGACTTCGCTGCCGACTGCGGGCAGGGTGTGCTGCGAGCCGTCGAGCTGCAGGAACACCAGCCGGCGCGGCGGGTGGCCCAGGTTGTGGACCCGGGCCACGGTTTCCTGGCCCTTGTAACAGCCCTTGTTCAGGTGCACCGCGGTGCGGAGCAGGTCGAGTTCGTGCGGGATGGTCTTGTCGTCGGTTTCGGCACCCCACCGCGGCCGCCACGCTGCGATCCGCAGCGCTTCGGCGGCCCAGACACCGGCGAGCGGGCGCTCACCGACAGTGGCTTCCAGTTCAGCAGCCGGCACGAGGTACTCGAACCACGGCCGTTCCAGCCCCGGGTGGGCGTCCTCCCCCACCACGGCGTA
>DATIUQ010000071.1:0-13892 GCA_035466775.1 Arthrobacter sp. | reverse complement strand
GGCGCCTGGGTGCTCCTCTCGATTCCCGTGCTGACCGCCGTCGTGCCGGTGCTGGCCCTGGCCCCGGCGGCCGTGCTGGCGTTCGCCGGGGTGCTCGCGTGGGGCACCGCACTGGGCATCCAGGACTCGACCGTCAAGGCGTTGCTCGCGGACCTGGTGCCGGAACAGCGCCAGGGAACGGCGTACGGCGTTTTCGCGGCGTTCCAAGGCGCCGGGGCGTTGGCGGGCGGCGTCCTGTACGGCGGCCTCTATGACACCCGGCCCCTGCTGATCGCGTCCGTGGCGGTGCTGCAGCTGCTGGCGCTGGCGCTGCTGGTTGTTGCCCTGCGCAGGACGCGCCGGCCCTAGCGGCAGCTCCCAAGCCGGGACCCGGCGTCGGCCCTATCCGGGAGCCTTCCCTGCCCGGTGCCGTTCGCCCGTCCGGAGGGCAAGCTTGCGGAGCTCGTCGAACCACAGCACAGCCGAGGCCATAACAACGCACACGGCCCAGTGGGCGGAATCCAGGGACGCCGTCCCGAAGGCCCGCTGCAGGAAGGGCAATTCGACGACGGCCACCTGAAGCGCCGCGGCCAGGAGCACGGAGCCCCAGAGCCACTTGTTCACGAAGAGTCGGCGGAAGGCGGTGCTGGTTTCCGAGCGGGAGTTGAAAGCGTTGAACAGCTGGGCGAACACCAATGTGGTGAAACCGGCGGTCCGTGCGGTCTCGAGGGAATCGCTGCCGCCCGGGACCAGCCCGCCCGGCAGGAAAATGTCGATGGTCAGCAGGGACGCAACCCCCATGACCAGGCCGATGCTGAGGATGCCCCACCACATCCGCCTGCCGAGGATACGGTCGCCCCGGCGACGGGGCCGGCGGGCCATGACGTCGTCTATTTCCGGGTCCACGCCCATCGCGAGGGCGGGGCCGGAGTCGGTCACGAGATTGATCCAGAGGATCTGGGTCGCCAGCAGCGGCACCGCGACGTCGCCGGCGCCCGCTCCGGCGAGGCCGATGGCGCCGGCGAACACGACCCCGAGGAAGACCGTGAAGACTTCCCCCATGTTCGAGGACAGCAGGTACCGCAGGAATTTCTCGATGTTTTCGAAGATGACCCTGCCCTGGCGCACCGCAGACACGATCGTGGCAAAGTTGTCGTCGCCGAGGATCATGTTGGACGCCTCTTTGGTGACCTCCGTGCCCGCGACGCCCATGGCGATGCCGATGTCCGCCGTTTTCAGCGCCGGCGCGTCATTAACGCCGTCCCCGGTCATCGCCACCACATTGCCTTGGGCCTGCAGGGCGGTGATGATCTGCAGCTTGTTCTGCGGCGCCACCCGCGCGTAGACGGACGTGGTCCGGGTGAGCGCACGCAGCCCGGCGTCGTCGAGTTGGTCCAGTTCGGCGCCCGTCACGGCCCGCTCCCCCGGAGCGGCGATCCCGAGGTCCCCGGCGATCCGCGCCGCGCTCAGCGGGTGGTCGCCGGTGATCATCACGACGCGGATGCCGGCCCGGCGCGCCTCGGCCACCGCCGGGCCCGCCTCGTCCCGGGGCGGGTCCAGGATTCCGACGACGCCGATGTACACCAGCGTGCTTTCGTCCTCCTCATCGAGCACGTCCGCTTCGTGACGGTCCGCTTCGGTGTACCTGCGGTAGGCCACGCCGAGGGTGCGGAAGGCCTGCGCCGAGAGCTCCTCGACGTCGGCCAGCGCCCGCGCGCGGCGTTCCGGGTCCATCGGCACGATTTCCCCGCCGAGCTGCAGCCCGGTGCAGCGTTCCAGCAGGACGTCCGGGGCGCCCTTGGTGACCAGCGCCAGCGTGCCGATCTCGCGGTGGCGGGCCAGCGCCGACATCAGCTTCCGCTCCGACGTGAAGGGGATTTCGCCCGTGCGGTCAAACTCCCCGACGCGGTCCGTGACCCCTTCCAGTTTCCGCGCGGCGACGAGGAACGCTGCTTCCGTCGGGTCGCCCTGGATCTCCCATTCACCGTCGCGCTCCCGGAGCTGGGCGTTGTTGGCGAAGGACCCGCCGGCCAGCACCATGCGCGCTTCCTGGAGCAGGACCGGGTCCCGCACGGCCCCGCCGTTGTGGAGCACACGGCCCTCCGGCCGGTAGCCGACACCGGTGAGCTCGACCTGGCCGGAGGCAGTGGTGATCCTGCAGATGGTCATCTCGTTCCGCGTCAGCGTTCCGGTCTTGTCGGAGGCGATGACCGAGGCTGAGCCGAGGGTCTCCACCGAGTGCAGTTCCTTGACGACGGCCTTGCGTTTGGCCATGTTCTGGACGCCGATGGCCAGGACCACGGACAGGATGGCCGGCAACCCCTCGGGCACGGCCGCCACCGCGAGCGAGACCCCCAGCAGCAGGACCGAGACAAGCCCGCTCAGCGAGTCCACCCCGTTGACGACGATGATCGTGGCCATCACAACGACGGCGATCGCGATCACCGTGATGCCGAGCAGCTTGCTGACGCCCGCGATTTCGCGCTGCAGCGGCGTGGGTGCATCCTCGGCCGCGGCCAGCATGCCCGCGATCGCCCCGACCTCGGTGTCCATGGCGGTACCGGTGACCACCGCCCGGCCCACGCCCCGCGCCACGGCCGTCCCCCGGTAGACCATGTTCAGCCGGTCGCCGAGCGGGACATCGCTGCCGAGGATGCGGGGATCCTTGAAGACCGGCGCACTTTCACCAGTCAGGGACGACTCCGCGACACCCAGGGAATTTGCCGTGATCAGCCTGGCGTCCGCGCCAACGGAATCCCCTTCGTTGAGGACCAGGATGTCGCCCGGCACCAGCGCCGCCGAGGGCACGGTTTTCAATGCACCGTCCCGCAGCACCGTGGAGTTCGCTGCCGTCATCAGCCGGAGCGCGGCGACGGCGCTCTCGGCTTTGTTCTCCTGCACGAAGCCCAGGACGCCGTTGAGCAGGACCACGGCCCCGATCACGATTGCGTCAACCGGCGGGCCCGCGGCACCTTCCGCCGCCCAGGCCAGGACGGAAATGGCAATGGCCGCGAGCAGCAGGTAGATCAGCGGGTCCTGGAACTGCCGCAGGATCTTCCGCCACAGCGGCACGGGCGGCGCCGGACGCAGTTCATTGGGTCCGTAGCGGCGCAGGCGGCGTTCCGCTTCGGCCTGGTCCAAGCCGGTGTCAGGGTCGACGTCGAGCGTGTGCAGGGCGTCGGCGGCTCGGCGGAGGTGCCACGGGAGGGCACCCGTGTCACCGCCGGCGGCGTCGCTGATCTGCACGGCCGGGAACCGGGTTATGTGGCCCAGACCGAGGCAGCGCCGGAATGGCCTGTTATGACGCTCTGGTAGATGAAAAAGGCGCCCGCTGCCGCCGCGGCAACCATGAGGGTGATCCGGACGGCGCGGTTTGTCCGCAGGCTGCCCAGGAAGGCGAAGCGGCGGCCGATGGGGTCATAGCCCGCGACCAGCGCCGCCGCGACCACCACAAAGAAGGCCACGGATACCGCC
Source organism: Arthrobacter sp. (assembly GCA_035466775.1). Classification (GTDB taxonomy): domain Bacteria; phylum Actinomycetota; class Actinomycetes; order Actinomycetales; family Micrococcaceae; genus Arthrobacter. The sequence goes on along the minus strand of DATIUQ010000071.1, from coordinate 10,439 downwards.
TTGAGCACGTCCCCCTGCTCCGCGTGTTCCCGGATCAGGGCCGACGCGGGACGGTTCTTCTCCAGCTGCTCCCCTGCCTGAGCCGTGAGTAGGGACAAGGGAACCAGGCCCAGGGACAGCACCCCCAACGGCCAGGCCAGGTGGCGGCGCCAGCGGGGCACCGCGGCAAACACGATGGCGGCCAGGCCGGCGATCGGCGCCAGCACCACGACGGCGTGGATGAGCAGGATGTGCGCCGGAAGCCCTGCAATCTCGATCATGGGTGCCTTACCTCCTGGAGAACCGTCCGGTGGCGGCGGCGTTGCCTGGGCCGGGCTTCTATGATTCTTGCATGGGAGAGCAGGGGCTGGCAGACGTTGCGGCACAGCTCTATGCCCTCCCGTTTGACGATTTCGTCGCGGCGCGGGCAGCCGCTGCCAAAGAGGCGGCCGCGGCAGAACAGCGGTCCTTGGCAGCAGAAGTGCGTTCCCTTCCCAAGCCGTCCGTTGCGGCATGGGCGGTGAACATGCTCGCCGCCCGGCGGCCGGAGACCCTCCGCGAACTCGCCGGGCTGGGGCAGTCGATGCGTGCCGCGCAATCCTCCCTCGACGCCCCGGAACTCCGCCGGCTGGGACAAGAACGACGCCAACTGCTGAACGGCGCGGTCAAGGCAGCACGGACAGTCGCCGGACAGCAGGGCCGGAAGATCAGCGGCCCGATCGCGGCGGAAGTGGAAGCAACGCTGCGCGCGGCGACAGCCGATGCAGGGGCCGCGGCTGCCGTGCAGTCCGGCTGCCTCCTCCGGGCGCTGTCCGCCGACGGCGTCGACATCGTCGATCTTTCGGGTGCGGTTGCGCTGCCCGGTCTCGCAGTCCAGGCGGCTCCGGCGCCCACTCCAGCCGAAGAGGCGGTCAGGACCGGAACGACACGCCCGAAAGAGACGGACCAGCCCCGCCTGCGGGCCGTGCGCCCCGAACCCCGGAGGACCACTCCCTCCGCGTTGGAACGGGCCCGGTCGCTGCTTAAGGACGCCGAAGAGGCCGCCGAAGCGGCCACCCGGGAAGCTCGCCAGGATGAGGAGGAGCTTGCCTCGCTGACCGCCCTCACCACGGAACTCTCCGATACCGTGCGCGGGTTGCGCGGGCAGCTGGCCCAGTGCGAACAGGAACTCAAAGCCGCCGGGAAACGGCGCGAACTCGCCGCGGCCGAGGCCCAGCAGGCAGCACGGGCGGCGGAAAAAGCGCGGCGCGCCGCGGACCTTGCCCGGGAACGCGTGCTGCGGCTTGGCAACACGCCGGACCCATGAACTCATAGTGTCGGAGGCCGGCGGCACACTTAATTCATGGAAACCACGCAGTACTTTGAAGTCACGTATCTGGACACGGATAGCGGCCGCATCCGCGCCGAGGCCTTCGATGACCTCGCGGACGCCGAACGGTTCGCCAGCCGCCAGGCCGCCGACGAGCACGGCTGGGCCATCATCGACGCGGTGCCCGTAAGGGAAAGCCGGAAGGCCGCCTAGCCGTATTGCCCGCGGACGCTTTCCTCTGGAAACCTCCGCACCCCGGCCCTACCATGGAGCCATGTTGGGCACCCGCACGGTGAGGGTCTTCGCGGACGGCTTCGGCGGCGAAGTGATCATGCCGGGCGAACCGAATTACGACGCTGCTCGTGCGGTCTGGAACGGTCTTGTCGACCGCAGACCGGGCCTCGTTGTCCTGCCGAACGGAGCGGCCGACGTTGTGGCGGCCCTGCGGTTCGCCCGCGAACAAGACCTCTTGGTCGCCGTGCGCGGCGGCGGCCACAGCATCCCGGGATTCTCAACGTGTGACGACGGGATGGTGATCGACCTGTCCCGAATGCGCGGCGCGACAATCGATCCTGAACGCCGCACGGCTGTCTGCGCCGGCGGCGCGCTGCTCTCAGAGCTGGACGACGCGGCACAGGCGGTTGGCCTCGTGTGCCCTGTCGGAGTGGTCTCCCACACCGGCGTCGCCGGTCTCACGCTTGGCGGCGGGATGGGCCGGCTGCAGCGGAAGTTCGGGCTGACAATCGACAACCTCCGCGCGGTGGACCTCGTAACGGCCGACGGCGGGATCGTCCGCGCCTCGGCAGACGAGAACCCCGAGCTCTTCTGGGGTGTCCGCGGAGCCGGCGCAAACTTCGGCGTCGCGACCTCGTTCGAATACGCCCTCCACCCGCTCGACCATCCCATCACGCACGGGACCGTCGTCCACCCGATCGAGCGCGCCGGCGAGCTCGCGCAGCTCTTCACTGAGATCGCTGAGACAGGCCCGGACGAGCTGTGGCTCGGTTTCTACATCCGCCTGGCGATCCCGGCAGGGGACTTCCCGGCAGGGATTGGGGGCCGGCCAATAGCCGCCGTCACCGTTTTGCACTGTGGGCAGCCCCGCGAGGCCGAGCGGGATCTCGCACGGCTGCGTGCGTTCGGACCGCCGGTTGCCGGCTCGATTGAGCCGAAACCCCATCTGGCAGCGCAGCACCTCGCTGACGTGTCCTCGGAGTGGGGCCACCGCTTCTATATGAAGAGCGCCTTCCTCCGCAGCCTGCCCGACGAGCTCGTCGATATGGCGGTCCGGCACGCCCACGCGATTCCGGAGGGAGCCGGGGGCGAGTTCAGTTTCTGGTCCTGGGGCCGGGCGATCGCCGAGGTTCCGGAGGACGCGACCGCGTTCACGGGCCGCACGGCAGCCTACTGGATGGGCGCCGAGATCCAGTGGGACGATCCGGCGCTGGACCAGTCCTGCCGCGAGTGGGCCCGGGCGGGAATGGCCGACGTCGGACCGTTCGCCAGCAGGGGCCGCTACGTCAACGACGTCGCCGAATCGCGAGAAGACTCGCGCGGTATCTACGGCGACGGGAAATACGAGCGGCTGGTTGGGCTCAAGCGCGCCTGGGACCCGGACAACGTTTTCCGGATGAACCAGAACATCCGTCCTTAACAACAACCGGGCAGGAGAAAGGGCCCCCACCCTGTCGGGTGAGGGCCCTGCCGTGGCTCCGGTGGGGCCGCTGCCCCAGCCGCCAGCCGGCCTGACCCCCGGCCAGCCCGGCTAAGCGCGTGGCTTAGGCGAAGTCGGAGACTGCCGGGTCGGGGCCGATGCGGCCTGCGCCCTCGGCGGAGTTGTCCAGGCCGTTGATGGCCTGCACATCAGTCTCGTCCAGGCTGACATCCAGCGCGGCGTAGTTCTCGCGGATGCGGGATTCCGTGACGGACTTGGGGATGACAACGTTGCCGATGGCCAGGTGCCAGGCGATGACGACCTGCGCCGGGGTGGCGCCGTGCTTGGCCGCGATCTGGCCGATGACGGCGCTCTCCAGCAGCTCGCCGCCCTGGCCCAGCGGCGACCAGGCCTGGGTGAGGATGCCCTTGGAGGCGTTGAACTCGCGCAGCTCGGCCTGGTTGAAGAAGGGGTGCAGTTCGACCTGGTTGATGGCCGGCACGACGCCGGTCTCGTCAATGAGGCGCTGCAGGCCTTCCTTGGTGAAGTTGGAGACACCGATCGTCTTGACGCGGCCCTGCTTCTGCAGTTCGATAAGGGCCTTCCAGGTGTCCACGTACTTGTCCTGCTTCGGCTGCATCCAGTGGATCAGGTACAGGTCCAGCGTCTCCAGGCCCAGGCGCTCCATGGATTCCTCGAAGGCCTTCAGCGTGGACTCGTAGCCTTGGTCCGCGTTCCACAGCTTGGTGGTGATGAAGATTTCCTCGGGAGTGAGGCCCGATCGCTCGATCGCACGCCCCACCCCTGCCTCGTTGCCGTAGATCTTGGCGGTGTCGATGTGGCGGAAGCCGGCTTCGAAAGCCTGGACGACCACCTTCTCGGCGACGTCATCTTCAACCTGCCACACCCCGTAGCCAAGCTGGGGAATGGTGTTGCCGTCATTGAAAGTCAGTACCGGTGAGAGAGTCATCCCGCAATCCTGCCAACGCCTGCCCCGGACCGCCAGCGCAAAGGGTGTAGCTAAGCTAGGCGCTTAACCGGGAATTTCGGCTGGAGGCAGCGGCGGCGCGGACAACTCAGTCCGCGGCGGCCGCCTCCGCGAGCCGGCGTTCGGCGTCGTTGACCCGCTCCAGCACCGATGCGGCCCGGCGCCGGACCGACTCCGCACCGGCCGGGACGGGACCGACGGCGAGGCGCAGCATCGCAGCTGCTTCGGCGGTGGTCGCCAAGGAGTTGCCGGCCGTGGACAGGGCCCGGTGGACCCCGGCCAGGGTCCCCGGGATGTCGAGCCCCTCGCTGGGTGCACGGCGCTGGGCCTCCACGCAGACCCGCCGGACCCGTCCGGAGAGAGCGGACAGCTCGTTGGCGATCTCCAGAAGCTCCGCATAGAGGGCTTCGTCCTCCACCCCCTCGAGGACTTGGTGATAGCGGTCGAGGCCCCGGGTGAAGCGGTCGTGGGCCCGCCGCCAGAGGCCTTTGCCGAGTTCGGCGTCGTCTTTCCGCCCCTGCCGGGCGGTGCTGAAGAATCCCAAGGGTGCCTTACAGGTACTGGCCTGGGCCGTGGTCCGGGTCTGCGGGTACGGGGGCCCTCGACGGGTCCTCGCCGGGCCTGGGCGCGGCGGCCCGCTGAGGCTCACCGTTCTCGCCGATAATGACGCCGGGGGCGATCACCGTTCCGGGCGGCAGCTGGCGGAGCTGGGCCTGCGCGACGGCGTGGTCCCGGGCGGCATGCTGGGCGGCGAGGGCGGTCTGGATGCCGTGGAAGAGGCCCTCCAGCCAGCCCACCAGCTGGGCCTGGGCGATCCTCAGCTCCGCGTCCGACGGCGTCCCGTCCGCGGGGAAGGGCAGGGTGATCCGTTCCAGCTCATCGACGAGTTCCGGCGCGAGGCCGTCTTCGAGCTCTTTGATCGAGCGTTCATGGATGCTGGCCAGCCGGACGCGCGCCGCGTCGTCGAGCGGTGCGGACTTCACCTCGTCCAGGAGCTGCTTCATCATGGTGCCGATCCGCATCACCTTCGCGGGTTCGTCAACGAGGTCCTGGAGCTGGCTGGGCTTGGGCCGTAAGGGCAGCGCGGACACCGCGGGCTGGCCCGGGCGTCCTGGTTCCGTGGCGCCCTCGAGGGGGGTCTCGCCGGCGGGCTGAGTGTCGTGCGGATCGCTCATGGCTTCATACTCTCACGAGCCCGGAACCGCGCAGGTTGCCCGCCCCGGGGGCACTCCCGCGGCGCATCATTTGGCGCATCATGTGGCGCAACAAGGGACCGAACGAGGTCCCAGCAGACAGTGCAGCACACGGCAGAGGGCGGCAACGCTGATCAGCCGGAACCGGTCAGCAGCACCGGCCCTGCGGGTTGGCGTCCTGGCGGTCCGTCTGGTCCCGCCAGAACTCCCGTTCGGTCATTGGCGGGGAGCCATGGCCGGCTTCGGCGTGGTGGGCCAGATACTTCGCGTACGCGTCCGCACCCATCACGCCGCCCAGGTACCGGGTGAATCCCCGGAAGCCCGCAACTATTGCGTTCATGTTCAACTCCGCACTAGTGGTGGCCGGCCTTTTCGGCCCGCTGGTCCGCCGGCAGTTGGTTCCACGTGGCCGTGAGCTCACGCTCGGACGCTGTGGGCACCGGGCCTGCCGGGGCGAAGACACGGGACGGCAGCGCCGGATCCTCATTATCGGTGTTGATCACGCCGGCCTGGGCGTTGCGGAACGCCTTGTAGGTGGCGATGAGCGCCGTCGTGATGACGATGATGCTGAGCACCACGAAGATGACCGAGAGCCAGCCCTGGATCGCGGTGTTGCGGATCACGGCTTCCATGGCCGGGACGGTTTTGGCCGTTCCGAAGGAAGTCTTGCCCTCAGCAAGTGCCTTGGAGAAGGCGGCGTTGTTGGCGAAGTAGCCAACGGCCGGAGTGGACGAGAAGATCTTCTGGTAGCTCGCCGTGATGGTGACGACGGCCGCGAAGGCCATCGGGAGCGCCACGATCCAGAGGAACTTGAACGAGCCCTTCTTTGCCGCGATGGCGAGGCAGACCGACAAGGCGATGGCGGCGAGCAGCTGGTTGGCGATGCCGAACAGCGGGAACAGCGTGTTGATGCCGCCCAGCGGGTCAGTGACGCCCATCAGCAGCACAGCGCCCCAGGCACCGACCATAACGGCGGTGGCGAGCCAGGCGCCGGGGCGCCAGGAGTGCTCCTTGAACTTCGGGATGAAGTTGCCGATCGAGTCCTGCAGCATGAAGCGGGCCACGCGCGTGCCGGCGTCGACCGCGGTGAGGATGAACAGGGCCTCGAACATGATGGCGAAGTGGTACCAGAAGCTCATCATGGCGGTGCCGCCGATGAACTGCTGCATGATGTGCGCAAGTCCGACGGCGAGGGTCGGGGCGCCGCCGGTGCGGGAAACGATGCTGGCCTCGCCGACGTTGGCAGCCGTCTCGGCGAGCATGTCCGGGCTGACGTTCACACCGGACAGTCCCAGGCTGTTGACCCAGGCGGCGGCGGTTTCGACCGTGCCGCCGGTCAGGGCTGCCGGGGCGTTCATCGCGAAGTAGAGGCCGCGGTCAATGGAGATCGCCGCTACGAGGGCCATGATGGCCACGAAGGACTCCATGAGCATGCCGCCGTAACCGATGTAGCGGGTCTGGCGTTCCTTTTCGATCAGCTTCGGTGTGGTGCCGGAGGAGATCAGGGCGTGGAATCCCGACAGCGCGCCGCAGGCGATGGTGACGAAGAGGAACGGGAACAGGGCGCCCGGGAAGACGGGGCCGTTGTCGCGGCTGGCGAATTCGCTGAAGGCCGGGACGGAGATTTCCGGACGGACCACAATGACGGCCACGGCCAGCATCACGATGACGCCGATCTTCATGAAAGTGGAGAGGTAGTCCCGGGGAGCCAGGAGCAGCCAGACCGGGAGGATCGCGGCGATGAAGCCGTAGATGATGATGGCCCAGGCGATGGTGACCTTGTCCAGCGTGAAGAGGGCGTCGCCCCATTCGGTGGCCGCGACGGCGCCGCCGCCGATGATGGCGGCCATAAGGAGAACGAAGCCGATCAGGGAGACTTCCATGATCTTGCCGGGGCGGATGAACCGCAGGTAGACGCCCATAAAGAGGGCGATCGGGATGGTCATGCCGACGGAGAAGACACCCCACGGGCTCTCGGCCAGGGCGTTGACGACGACGAGGGCCAGGATGGCAACGATGATCACCATGATCAGCAGGGTGGCGATCAGCGCGGCGGTGCCGCCGATGACGCCGAGTTCCTCGCGGGCCATCTGGCCCAGGGAGCGTCCGCCGCGGCGCATGGAGAAGAACATCACGACGTAGTCCTGGACGGCGCCGGCGAACACGACGCCGATGATGATCCAGATGGTGCCCGGGAGGTAGCCCATCTGGGCTGCGAGGATCGGGCCCACCAGGGGCCCGGCGCCGGCGATGGCAGCGAAGTGGTGACCGAACAGGACGTTGCGGTCCGTGCGGACGTAGTCCTTGCCGTCTGCCTTGTACTCCGCGGGCGTGGCCCGGCGGTCGTTCGGCTTAAGCAGGTACCGCTCAATGACCTTGGAGTAGAAGCGGTAGCCGATCAGGTAGGTGCACACCGCGGCGAACACGAACCAGATGGCGTTGACTGTTTCGCCGCGGACAACCGCCAGCATGAACCAGGCCACGGCACCCAGCAGGGAAATTGCCACCCAGATCGCGATTTTGGTTGGCGTCCATTTGCGCTCTTCCGCCTCGCGCACGGACTCGTCCACGGCTGTGGGCGGCAGGGCCGGGTCCGGCGTAATGCCGTCGTCGACCATTGTGTTCTTTGGCTTGCCATCTGGCATTGTGCCCATGTCTCCTCCTTGAGAAACCCCAACCGGGCAAATCCACTCGACAGATGTGCCCCAAGGCACCCTACCAACGGCGGGAATGCATGGGTATGCCTTTGCGCCAAGCGGCCCCGTGGGGGCGCCGAACGGTTGGGCAGGAGCGCTGAGCGGCGCGAGTGTTGCCGGCAGGCGTTAATCTTGGCACCGGCGGGACGGGGAAGGCTAGGTGCGCGGACCGGTCAGCTGCATCAGCCGGGCCTCGCAGAGGTCGAGCCACCGCACCTCGGCTTCGGTCTGGAAGATCAGTGAATCCAATACCAGCAGCCGGGCGGTGTCCGTCGGCCGGTGCTGGGACGCCATGTCACGCCGGGCTTTGGTGTAGTCCTGCAGCGCCCGGATGGATACGGTGCGCTGGGCCTGGATGGCGGCGCCAACGTCGACGCCGGGAAGCGTCAGCGCCAAGGCGAGCTTGATGGCCAGTTCGTTCCGCGGAGGGCTCGTCCGCGGTACGGGCGACGTGAACCAGTTGCGGACCTCGGCACGCCCCTCGGGCGTAATGCTGTAGATGATGTGGCCTTCACCGTCGGCGCCATCGTTACAGACAAAGCCGTCGCGCTCCAGGCGGTCAAGGGTGGTGTAAACCTGCCCGATGTTGAGGGGCCAGGAGGATCCGGTGCGGTCCTCGAATTCAATCCTGAGCTGGTAGCCATAGCGTGGCCGGTCCTGCAGGAGGGCGAGGAGGCTGTGACGGATGGACATGATGCTCCCGGAGGGTAGCGGGACGACAGCATACACGCGCCCCAAGACGCGTGTATACCGCGTATGGAATTACATTACAGTCATTCGCTGTTATGTAGCAATTCGGTGTATGTCATGGCCGGCATATGTTTGTTACATCACCAGCAGGATCTTTCCCACATGGTCGCCGCTGTCAAAGTAACGGTGCGCATCGCGGACCTGCTCCAGCGGGAAGGTCTTTGCCACGAGCGGCCGGATCCGGCCATCGGCCAGCAGGGGCCAGACCGCGTCGCGGACGGCGTCCATGATCACGGACTTCTCCTCCACCGGCCGTGGACGCAACGCCGTCGCAATGATCGCGGCGCGCTTGCTCAGCAACTTACCGAGGTCCAGTTCGCCCTTGGCTCCGCCCTGCAGTCCGATCACCACCAGCCGCCCATAGTCCGCCAGGGCGTCCACGTTCTGCTGGAGATATTTGGCCCCGACGACGTCGAGGATGACGTCCGCGCCCTTGCCGCCGTTTTGCGCGCGCAGGCTCTCCGGGAAATCCTCTTCGGCGTAGTTGATCGCGATGTCCGCGCCGAGGAAAGCCTTGGCCGTGCCGACCTTCTCCGCGGTGCCCGCAGTGGTGGCCACCACCGCGCCCAGGGCCTTCGCGAGCTGGATGGCCATGGTGCCGATGCCGCCGGTTGCCCCGTGGATGAGCACGGTCTCGCCCGGCTGCAGCTGCGCCGTCATGACCAGGTTGGAGTAGACCGTGGCCGTCACTTCCGGCAACGCCGCAGCGGTGACCAGGTCGACGCCGTCGGGGATCCTCAGAACCTGTCCCGCCGGCACGGCCACCTGTTCGGCGTAGCCGCCGCCTGCCAGCAGCGCCACGACCTTGTCCCCCACGGAGAACGGTTTGGTCACGCCGGGCCCGAAGCCGGCAATCCGGCCCGAGACTTCCAGCCCGGGGATCTCCGAGGCGCCGGGCGGGGGCGGGTAGTGGCCCTTGCGTTGCTGGACGTCCGCGCGGTTGAGCCCCGCGGCGACGACGTCGATCAGCACCTCGCCGGTGCCGGGCACCGGGGGCGGGACGTCGCGGACCTCCAGGGCCTCGGGTCCGCCGGGCTCTGAGATAAAGACGGCCTTCATGGAGAACTCCCGATTCCTAACAGACTTCTTGCAGCCCTCGTGCAGGGAGGCGCCTGCGGCACACCACGTCCAAGGCGCCTTCTCCCACAGTAAGCGGACGAGCTGCCCCTGTCCGCGAGCGCGGCCGCGTTTTTTGTTGCTGCCGACTGCCTATGAAACACTACTCGTTAGGGAAGGTTGTCCGAGCGGCCGATGGAGCTGGTCTTGAAAACCAGTGTGCGGTAACCCCGTACCAAGAGTTCGAATCTCTTACCTTCCGCGAATAATGCCCCTGGTCCTGCGCTTGCCGCCGAGCCGGGGGCATTTTTGCGTCCCCGGGCAAGTTGCGGGCAGATGAGGGCGGATCCGCGCCCCGAATCCGCCCTGATCTGCCCGCTGCGTGCTGGGCGGGGTGCCACATTGCGCCCTGCGCGCAGCGTGCTGCCCAGCGCGACCCGTGCGGTCCGCGGGTGTTGGTAGCGGACGTGCTCGCAGCCCAGGTCGTCCACAATGACCGCGAGGTCCTCAAGAGTCAGGGTTCCCGTGCCGGGTGAGGTGCAGCAGCCCGGCCGCGGCGTCGAACGGGCGTTCGTTGCGGCCGGAGGGAGCTTGAAGGCGTGGATGAAGGCCGCCGAGTAGAAGCTGACCGTGTCCGGCGTCCCCAGCCGGGTGTAGGGCCGCGCCCGTTCCTGCAGCGACTGTTCTTTCCCCGCAGGCACCCGAATGCCGCGGCTCGGCACATGGATGCCCTTGGCCCTGGCCCGCCATGGAGAAATGCCGCCCAACCGGCCCTCGCCGATCGTGAAGGACCCTGCGGCCAGTTCCGCCGGCA
>DATIUQ010000070.1:0-5411 GCA_035466775.1 Arthrobacter sp. | reverse complement strand
CGACTGGAAGGGCCCGGACGCCGACAAGTTCCGCAGCGAGTGGAACGGCCAGCACGTTGCCGCCCTGGCGAAGGTTTCCCAGGCGCTGCAGGAGGCCGGCAAGCAGGCCAGCCGCAACGCCACCGAGCAGGAAAGCGCTTCGCGCTAAGCGACCGTGCTTTTCGTGCAGGGCCCGGACGCAGCAGCGTCCGGGCCCTGCACGCTTAAGCCACGCTTTTGCAGCCCCGCGCCCGGGAAACCTGACCGGACAATGTCAGTGATCTAAGGCAGGATAGGTCTGTGAGCACAGGGAACACTGCAGCAGAAGCCGACACACAAACGCCCTCCGAGGCCATGCGCGAAGAGTACGAGGTCCTCGTCGAGGAGGTCCGCAAGCACCGGTTCGCGTACTACCAGGAGGACGCGCCCATCATTTCCGACGCCGAGTTCGACGAACTCTACCGGCGGCTGGAGACGATCGAGGCCATGCATCCCGAGCTCGTGGCCAACGATTCCCCGACCCAGGAGGTGGGCGGCGAAGTGTCCGCCGCCTTCGCCGCCGTCGAACATCTGCAGCGTATGTACAGCCTGGAGGACGTCTTTTCCCTCGAGGAGCTGGAGGCGTGGATCGCCAAGGCGGAAGCCAACATCGCCAAACTCGGCAACGGGACTCCGGCCTGGCTCACCGAACTCAAGATCGACGGCCTCGCCGTCAACCTGCTCTACCGCGACGGCGTGCTGGTCCGGGCCGCCACCCGCGGCGACGGCTTCACGGGCGAGGACATCACCCACAATGTCCTCACCATCAAGGAAATCCCGCAGCAGCTCAGTGGCGAAGACTTCCCGGCCGAGATGGAGGTCCGGGGCGAGGTGTTCATCCCGTCGAAGGCGTTCGCCGAATTCAACGAGGCGCTGATCGAGGCCGGCAAGGCGCCGCTGGCCAACCCCCGCAACGCCGCCGCCGGCTCGCTGCGCCAGAAGGACCCCGCGGAAACCGCCAAGCGTCCGCTGCGGATGTACGTGCACGGCATCGGTGCCCGCGAAGGGCTGGACACCGTCAGCCAGTCCGACACCTACCGGCGGCTCGCCGGGTGGGGGCTGCCCACCAGCCCGTACTTCGAGGTCCTTGCCGGGCTCAAGGACGTGCTGGAATTCATCACCCGCTACGGCGACAAGCGGCACAGCCTCACCCACGAGATCGACGGCATCGTGGTCAAGGTCGACGACTTCGCCACCCAGCGGGCGCTCGGCTACACCTCCCGGGTCCCGCGCTGGGCCGTCGCCTACAAGTACCCGCCGGAGGAAGTCCACACCAAACTGCTGGACATCGCCGTCAACGTGGGCCGCACCGGCCGGGTCACCCCGTACGGCGTCATGGAACCCGTCAAGGTGGCCGGCTCCACCGTGGAAATGGCGACCCTGCACAACCAGGAGGTCGTCAAGGCCAAGGGGGTCAAGATCGGCGACATCGTGGTGCTCCGTAAGGCCGGGGACGTTATCCCGGAAATCGTCGGGCCGGTCCTGGCCCTCCGTGACCAGCAGGATCCGCCGGTCCGCGACTTCGTGATGCCCACCGAATGCCCCGCCTGCGGCACGCCGCTGGCGCCGGCCAAGGAAGGGGACGTGGACATCCGCTGCCCCAACTCCCGCTCCTGCCCGGCGCAGCTGCGCGAACGCGTGTTCCACCTGGCCGGCCGCGGCGCCTTCGACATCGAGGCCCTCGGCTGGGAAGCCGCCATCGCCCTCACCCAGCCGGCCGAGCCCGAAACCGCGCCGCTGACCACCGAGGCCAACCTGTTCCGGCTGACCCCCGCCGACCTCGCCGACGTCCGCATCCGGCGCGAAAAGCGGTCCAAGGGCGTGCCCACCGGCGAGTTCGAGCTCGTGCCGTACTTCTTCAGCAAGGGCACCGCCAAGACGCCCTCCAAGCCCACGGCCACCACCGACAAGCTGTTCCGCGAACTCGAGAAGGCCAAGACCCAGCCGCTCTGGCGTGTACTCGTGGCGCTGTCCATCCGGCACGTCGGCCCGCGGGCCTCCCGCGCCCTCGCGACGGCGTTCGGCAGCATGGACGCCATCCGGCAGGCGTCCGAGGAGGAACTCGCCCACGTCGACGGCGTCGGCCCGGTGATCGCGGCGGCCCTGACCGAATGGTTCACGGAGGACTGGCACCGCGAGATCGTTGACACCTGGGCGGCCGACGGCGTCCGGATGGAGGACGAGCGCGACGAATCCATGCCCCGGACCCTGGAGGGCCTGACCATTGTGGTGACCGGCAGCCTCGAGGGATTCAGCCGGGACGAGGCAAAGGAAGCCATCCTGGTCCGCGGCGGCAAGGCCGCCGGCTCGGTCTCGAAGAACACCAGCTACGTGGTTGCCGGCGAGAACGCGGGCACCAAGCTGGACAAGGCCGAACAGCTCGGCGTGCCCATCCTGGACGAGGACGGCTTCCGCGCGCTGCTGGCCAACGGCCCGGCGGACGGCGGCAGCGGCGGTTCTGAAGAACCGGGGGACTCAGAATCCGGCGACCGGGACGCCGGCGACGGCGCGCGTGATGATGCCGAAGAAGACCACCAGGAAGTGGCGCCCGAATGAGCGCCGACACACCAGTCGGGTCCGCAGACTCGCTGCCGGCCGCGCTGCTGGAACTCGCCCGGGCGGCCGCGGCGGCCGGGGCGGCGGTCCTGGCCGGCCGGACCACGGCCGAGTTGGACGTCAGCAACAAGGGCGACTCCGGGGACTGGGTCACCGCCTTCGACCTCGCCGCGGAGACCGCCGTCCGGGAAGTCATCACCGGTGCGCGGCCGGACGACACCATCACCGGCGAGGAAGGCGGCACCGTGCTTCCGGCGTCGCCCAGCGGCTACCGCTGGTCCATCGACCCGCTGGACGGCACCACCAACTTCATCCGCAACATCGTCTACTACGGCACCTCCGTGGCCGTGGCGGACCCCGACGGCGTCTGGCTGGCCGGCGTCGTCGACGCCCCGGCCCTGGGCCGGAGGTACTTCGCCCTGCGCGGCCACGGGGCCTGGCTCGAGGAAGACGGCCGGCTGAGGCAGCTGTTCGGACCCGCCGCGGGGCGCACCGGGCAGATCCTGGCCACCGGCTTCAGCTACGACCCGGACGTCCGGGCGGAACAGGCCGCCGGGCTGGGCAGCCTCATGGACGGTTTCGCCGACGTCCGCCGCCTCGGCTCCGCAGCCCTGGACCTCTGCCTCGTGGCGGACGGAACCCATGACGCCTACGGTGAACGGGGCCTCAACGAACACGACTTCGCCGCCGGCGCCCTGATCGCCGAGGAAGCCGGCTGCTGGGTCCGCCGTCCCCGGCTGACCAGCCCGCTGGCCGGCGGCCCCTCCGACGACGAACGCCTCTCGGCCTGGACCTGCGCCGGAACCCTGGAGCTCTCCGGCAAGTTCCCGCTCTAGGTCGGCCGGCGCCGGCCCGTTCTGATAGTTCAGTCACGGAAACGCCCCATCCGGGACCTGACCGCCGCGCCCGCCCGTAGCATGGACAGGTGCATCCTCAGATCCTCATCCGCCCCGCAGTTCCGGCCGACTACGACGCCATCGCGCGCATCACCCGGGATGCCTATCTGGCCGCGGGCTACTTTGAGAGCGCCGACCACCCGTACATGCTGCAGATCCAGGACGTGGCCCGCAGGGCAGCGAAGGCCACCATCTGGGTGGCCGAACGCGGGGGCCGGATCGTCGGCTCCGTGACCCTGGCCGTGGCCGGCGAACCCTACGCGGACATCGCCCAGGGCGACGAGCTGGAATTCCGGATGCTGGTGGTGGACCCGGACGTCCAGCGCAGCGGTGCCGGCAAGGCCATGGTCGAGGCCATCCTGGACCATGCCCGCGCGCTGCCCGGGATCAACGCCGTCGCCTTGACCACGGGCCTGACCTGGGAAAGCGCCCACGGCCTCTACCAGAAGACCGGCTTCCAGCGGGCCCCGGAACGCGACTGGGTGGTGCCGGACACGGACATCAAACTGCTCGTTTACCGCCAGCAGCTGTAACCCGCGGTTCCGGCCCCGGGAAAGGCAGCAGCCGCCGCAGTGCAGTCGTCACCGTGTAGGGTTTTGGTCAATCGAAGCGCTCCTGGCAACGGCATTCTGGAGGATCCATGGCACCGCACATCCCCGGCTCAATCGACGGTAAACTCCTCGGCCTGTACCTCTCCGACCACCTCACCGGCGCCACTGCCGGCGTCTCCCGGATCCAGCGTATGGCCGAGGCCTTCGCCGACACCCCGGTGTCCGCGGAACTCTCCCGGGTCAGCGCGGAAATCACCCGGGAACGGGACATGCTCCTCGGCCTCATCCACGACCTGGGCGTCCGGCAGCGACCGCACCGCCAGGTCGCGGCCTGGCTGGCCGAGCACGCCGGGCGGCTCAAACTCAACGGCCGGATCGTCCGCCGGTCGCCCATGACCATGGTGCTGGAGGCCGAACTGATGCGCGCCGCGATCCTGGGAAAGCTTGGCGGCTGGCAGACTCTGGAGGAGCTGGCCCCCGATCTCGGGCTCGACCCGGCCACGTTCGCCGCCCTGGGCGACGACGCCCGGTCCCAGATCGAGGCCCTCAGCCGGGTCCACGAGCACGCCCGCAGCAACGCCTTCCGCAAGACCCGGAACATCAGCACCTGACCGTCGAAACCCTCATTCACTGACGTGCAGTCTCCGTCCGGGGGCACTTTGGGCGTGATTTTCGACGCCGGCGCAGTAGTGGACGGCGTGTCCGCGCCAATGTGCCCCCGGAGCGCAGGAAGCCCCGGCGGCGGGTGGGCAGCCCCGCCCGACCGACACATTTCCGCCGGCTTACCGGCCGCGGCTCCGGCCGCCCTAAAGTGGTGCCGACTCCACGCCCCACTGCGAAAGGCACACTTCCATGCGCAAGACATTCGGCACCGGTTCCGTCTGGGAACAGAAGGTCGGCTACTCCCGGGCAGTCCAGGTGGACAACACCCTCTACATCTCCGCCACCGCCGCCAGCGGAGAGGACGGCATCGTGGGCGAGGACTTCTACACCCAGACCCGCTTCATCCTGGACAAGCTCGGCACCGTCCTGGCCGACGCCGGCTTTGGCTACGCGGACGTGGTGCAGTCCAAGCTGTACCTGACGGACATCAGCCAGTGGGAGGAAGCCGGACGCGCCCACGGCGAAGTCTTCGGCGAGATCCGCCCCACCCTGGCCCTGGTCCACGTGCTCCCGTTCCTGGACCCCAAGATGCTGGTCGAGATCGAACTCGTCGCACAGAAGAGCGCCCGCTAACCCCAGCGCGGGGTCACTTACGGTCCGTCCCGGGGCCCCGGATGGGCCGTAAGCCGCGTTGCTTGGCGGAGGGCGTTCAGGCGCCGGCTGCCGGGGGCAGCCCGTAGCGGTGCTCGGGCCGCCCGGTTGTGCCGTAGCGCAGCTGGATGTCGAC
>DATIUQ010000069.1:0-7560 GCA_035466775.1 Arthrobacter sp. | reverse complement strand
GGCCGTCGAGGGTGCCGGGGACAAGACCGTCGCCAAGGTGAAGTTCACCGTCGGCGAGAAGCGGCTCCTGCTCCGCTACGCCCCGCTGACGAAGCTCGACGCCTGACACCTGCTCGACGCCGACGCCGACGCCGACGCCTGACGGAGCCCGGCGCCCCAGGACCCCCGGCGCCCCAAGGCATCCGGCGTCGGGGGGCTAAGGCATCGGGGGCTGACGGGGTCAGCCGCGGGCACCCGGCATTCCTGCAGGCATAATGGAGCCCATGCGACGGACACTTCTGGGGATCCTGGTTGCCCTCACCCTGCTGGCGACCTCGGCGTGCAGCATCACGCAGAAGGACCCGGACTACGTTCCGCCCGCGCCGCTGCCCGCGCTGGAGCAGCTCAGGCAAACACCCCTGGCGGACGCAGCGAAGTACGCCGCCGGCCAGGACATCCTCAGCTTCACCACCGCGGACCGGAACGTGGTCTGTTCCCTGACGTCGGCCAGGGGCGGGCACGTGAACCTGCCGTATGAGCAAAACGGCTTCGCGGACCCCGCCAACAACAAGCTGGCCACCGTCCCCGTGGCGCACTGCGAACTCGCCGAGTATCCCAAGCCGGCGGCCCAGGACATCGGGGACGATTGCGGCGGGACGGACCTCGGCTACCTCGGCGGCGCTGCGCTGCTCACGCCGGAGAAGGCCTGGTACGGCGAATGCCGCTCGGGCGTCACACAGCAGGAAGCGGAATTCGGGCCCAAGGGAAGCCGCACAGGCCCGATCGCACAACTGCCGGTCCTCGAGGAGGGCCAGGGCCTGGAGCGCAACGGACTGCGCTGCTCTGCCTACAACGGCGGTGTCGCCTGCGGAAACGTCTCCGCCGGCGTCGCGTTCTTCGTTACGGGGGACCGTTACGAACTGATCCCGAACACCGGGAAACCCGCCCCGCAGGACCCTTCAACAGCCCCAAAAACCCCGTAATCTAGCGGTTTTTCTACGCTCAATAGAATAGTGTCCTTACTCACATAACGGGTACTCTGGGACGGGCTGCTCCCAAGGAAGGACTAGAGTTCCGAAAGGAGCATTGCGCCGTGTGGCTCGTTTCCAAGCTAGTCGCAGGGTGCGTTTATTCCGCAGCCCGGTAACCGCGATAACGTGGGGTCCGGCTGTACAGAAACTACTTCGACGTAGAAGGACACTAAACCGTGGACCTGTTTGAATACCAGGCGCGCGATATGTTCGAGGCGCACGGTGTACCCGTGCTTGCTGGCATCGTGGCGCACACCCCTGAAGAAGCAAAGGCAGCTGCCGAGAAAATCGGCGGCGTAACTGTCGTAAAGGCGCAGGTCAAGGCCGGAGGCCGCGGCAAAGCCGGCGGCGTCAAGGTCGCCAAGACCGCTGACGAGGCGTTTGAACACTCCACCAACATCCTCGGGATGGACATCAAGGGCCACACCGTCCACCGCGTGATGATCGCCCAGGGTGCGGACATCGCCGAGGAATACTACTTCTCCGTCCTTTTGGACCGGGCCAACCGCAACTACCTGGCCATGTGCTCGGTTGAAGGCGGCATGGAAATCGAGCAGCTCGCCGTTGAGCGCCCCGAAGCCCTTGCCAAGATCGCGATCGACCCGGCCGTCGGCATCGACCAGGCCAAGGCCGACGAAATCGTCGCCGCTGCGGGCTTCGCTGAGGAACTGCGCGGCAAG
Source organism: Arthrobacter sp. (assembly GCA_035466775.1). GTDB lineage: Bacteria > Actinomycetota > Actinomycetes > Actinomycetales > Micrococcaceae > Arthrobacter. Next base: position 5,870 of record DATIUQ010000069.1, on the reverse strand, counting down.
GTCGCCAGCGTGATCCTGAAGCTCTGGGACGTCTTCAAGAAGGAGGACGCCACCCTCGTGGAGGTCAACCCGCTGGTCCTGACCGGCGCCGGTGACATCGTTGCCCTCGACGGCAAGGTCTCCCTCGACGAGAACGCAGACTTCCGCCACCCCAAGCACGCGCACCTGGAAGACAAGGACGCTGCTGACCCGCTCGAGGCCAAGGCCAAGGCGCAGGACCTCAACTACGTCAAGCTGGACGGCTCCGTCGGCATCATCGGTAACGGTGCCGGACTGGTCATGTCCACTCTCGACGTCGTTGCCTACGCCGGCGAGAACCACGGCAACGTCAAGCCCGCCAACTTCCTGGACATCGGCGGCGGAGCGTCCGCCGAGGTCATGGCAGCCGGCCTCGACGTCATCCTGGGCGACCCGCAGGTCAAGTCCGTCTTCGTCAACGTCTTCGGCGGCATCACCGCCTGTGACGCCGTCGCCAAGGGCATCGTCGGTGCACTGGCCGAGCTGGGCCACTCCGCGAACAAGCCGCTGGTCGTCCGCCTCGACGGCAACAATGTCGAGGAAGGCCGCCGCATCCTGGCCGAGGCCAACCACCCGCTGGTTACCCTGGCCGCCACCATGGACGAGGGCGCCGACAAGGCTGCCGAGCTCGCCAACGCAGCGAAGTAGAGGGACTCGACTATGTCTATTTATCTGAACAAGGACTCCAAGGTCATCGTCCAGGGCATCACCGGCGGCGAAGGCACCAAGCACACCGCCCTGATGCTGAAGGCCGGCACCAACGTTGTCGGCGGCGTCAACGCCCGCAAGGCCGGAACCACGGTCCTGCACGGCGACACCGAGATCACCGTTTTCGGCACCGTCAAGGAAGCCATGGCCGAGACCGGCGCTGACGTCTCCATCGTCTTCGTGCCGCCGGCCTTCACCAAGGACGCCGTCGTTGAAGCCATCGAGGCCGGCATCGGCCTGGTCGTCGTCATCACCGAAGGCGTGCCGGTCCAGGATTCCGCCGAGTTCTGGGCGCTGGCCCAGTCCAAGGTCGACGCCAACGGCAAGCAGGTCACCCGCATCATCGGACCGAACTGCCCCGGCATCATCACCCCGGGTGAGGCCCTCGTCGGCATCACCCCGGCCAACATCACGGGCAAGGGCCCCATCGGCCTGGTCTCCAAGTCAGGCACCCTGACCTACCAGATGATGTACGAACTGCGCGACCTGGGTTTCTCCACCGCCATCGGCATCGGCGGCGACCCGGTCATCGGCACCACCCACATCGATGCTCTCGAAGCCTTCGAAGCTGACCCGGAGACCAAGGCGATCGTGATGATCGGCGAAATCGGCGGCGACGCCGAAGAGCGTGCCGCCGACTACATCAAGGCACACGTCACGAAGCCCGTTGTTGGCTACGTTGCCGGCTTCACCGCTCCGGAGGGCAAGACCATGGGCCACGCAGGCGCCATCGTCTCGGGCTCCGCGGGCACCGCCCAGGCCAAGAAGGAAGCCCTCGAGGCTGCCGGCGTCAAGGTCGGCAAGACGCCGTCCGAGACCGCCAAGCTCCTGCGCGAGGTCTTCGCAGCCCTCTAGGCCCGAAGCGCCGCCAAGCACCACAGCAACGCGGGGTCACTTCCGGCCCATCCCACCCGCTGGGACGGACCGGAAGTGACCCCGCGTTGGTCGTTTAAGTACGACGGCGGTCCTAGACTTTCGCGCCGGCCAGGAGTTCGTCGAGCCGCTCGTAAGCCTCGCTCAGCCCGCCCTCCATCCCGGACCCCGCCATGCCGTCGCGCGCCTCCATGCTGGGGTAGACGGCGTGGGCGGTCAGCCGGGTACGGCCGCCGCCCAGGTCCTGGAAGGTCAGGAACTCGATGCTTACCACGTCCGGGTAGCCGTCGAACTCAAAGGTCTGGATAGCGAAGTCGTTGTCCCGCACCGTGTGGAAGATCCCGCTAAAGCCGTAGGCGTTGCCGTCCGGCCCGGTGTGCGTGTAGCGGTAGCTGCCCCCGGTGCGGAAGTCGTAGTGGTCGACGTCGATCGCCAGGCCCCGCGGGCCGAGCCACTGGGCCACCAGCTCGGGTTCCTTATGGGCGCGGAAGACGTCGGCGACCGGGAAGTCGAAGTCCCGCTCCAAGTCGATGAAGGGCAAGCCTTCCGGGACACTGAGTTTCAGGGCGTTGGTCATGATGATGAATCCTTTGCCTGTGTGCCGCGTGCCGCGGCGCTGGATTGGAGCACGGCGTCGAGGCTGCGGAACTGCCCCTCGCGGACCAACCGGTACTGGTCGATCCATGCGGTGAGCGCCTCCAGCCGTGCGGGGTTCAGGTGGACGGGCCGGCGCTGGGCGTCACGTGTGCGCGTGACCAGCTGCGCCTGCTCGAGGACCTGGATGTGTTTCGAGACCGCCTGCTTGGTGATCGCGAAAGGTTCCGCCAGTTCGTTCACGGTGGCCGGGCCCCGGCTGAGCCGGGAGATGATGCGGCGGCGGACGGGGTCGGCAAGGGCCAGGAACGCCGAGTCGAGCATTCCGTCGTCGCGTTCGTCCACTGGGAGCACCACCTCCTGCCCGCCTTAATCAATTAAACGGTTTATCAACCTTGTGGTTGTTTAAGGATAAGGCGGGTGCCGCGGGCAGCGCAAGGGGTCTATCGCTCCGTCGGCGGGAACGGGCTGCGCCACGGTGAACTCTCGGCAAACGTCCGGCTAATGGGGCTGGAAATCCGCCATGTGGCCGGTCCGGCATGGAGATACTGGAAGGCATGACTACCTTTACTCGTCGTCAAGTACTGCGCTCCGCAGGGGTCGCCGCCGTGGCCGGAGCCATGGCCACCGGCACTCCCACGGGCGCGTTTTCAGCCTCCCAAACCGGCCTCTTCGGCCACGGGATCGCCTCAGGAGACCCCATGCCGGAGAGCGTGCTGCTGTGGACACGTGTCACGCCCTCCCCGGAATCACTGCCCGGCAGCGGTGCCGGCCCGGACGTTTCTGTCCGCTGGGAAGTATCCGCCGATGCAGCCTTCACGAAAGTGGTGGCCCGCGGCACGGCCGCCACCGGGCCGGCCCGTGACCATACCGTCAAGGTTGTCGCCGGCCGGCTGCTGCCCGCCACCAGTTACTGGTACCGGTTCACGCTCGGGACGGAGAACTCACCCGTGGGCCGCACCCGGACCGCACCGGCCGCCGGGGCCGCCGTCGAGCGTTTGAAGTTCGGCGTGGTGTCCTGCGCCAACTGGCAGGCCGGCTACTTCTCCTCCTACCGCCACCTGGCCGCCCGGGGCGACCTCGACGCCGTCCTCCACCTGGGCGACTACCTCTACGAATACGCGCCCGGCGACTACCAGGCCCGCGACGTTGTGGTCCGCCCCCACGACCCGGCCTTCGAAATGACCCAACTGGAGCACTACCGCCGCCGCCACGCCCAGTACAAGACCGACCCCGACCTCCAGGCGCTGCACGCCGCGGCGCCGTTCATCGTGACCTGGGACGACCACGAATCGGCCAACGACGCCTGGAAGGGCGGAGCCGAAAACCACACCCCCGGCGCCGAGGGCGCCTGGAATGAGCGCTTCGACGCCGCGCACCGGGCCTACGCCGAGTGGATGCCCGTCCGCTACGAGCCCGGCGGCCAGCTCTACCGCCGGCTGGACTTCGGCTCCCTGGCCAGCCTGTCCATGCTGGACCTGCGCTCCTACCGCGACCAGCAGGCCGCCAACGGCGCCGACCCCTCGATCAGCAGCCCCGCCCGCACCATCACGGGAGCCGCCCAGATGGACTGGCTGCTGGGCAATCTCCAGTCCACGGGCCCGCAGTGGAAGCTGGTCGGCAACCCCGTCATGATCGCGCCGGTCCGGGTTCCCTCGACCCTGAGCAGCGCCGAGCTGGCCGGCGTGCAAAAGCTGATGGGCGGGACCAGCATCAGCGGGGTGCCGTACAACGTGGACCAGTGGGACGGCTACGAGGCCGACCGCAACCGCGTGGTCCGCCACCTGCGGGACAACAGTGTCAAGGACACCGTGTTCCTCACCGGGGACATCCACTCGGGCTGGGCGTGCGATGTCCCGGCGGATCCGGCCAGCTACCCGGCCACCGGCGATTCAGTGGCTGCCGAACTGGTCTGCACCTCCGTCACGAGCGACAACCTCGACGACATCCTGAACGTTCCGCCCCGGACCGCATCCGTCGGCGTCGAGAACGCCATCAGGGCGGCCAACCCGCACGTAAAGTACCTGGACTTCGACTCGCACGGCTACTCCGTCCTGGACGTGACAGCCGCCGGCGTCCGGATGGACTGGTATGTCCTCGCCGAGCGCACCTCCGCCGGCTCGGGAGCCGCCCTGTCCACATCATTCAATGTTCAAGCCAACACCGGCAAAGTCACGCCGGCCCAGGGAGGACTCCAGTGAGCCGCTCATCAACCAACCGTCCGACGCCGGGCCGCCGGCAGTTCCTGCAACTCGCCGCGGCCGGCGGGGCCGCCGTCGTGCTTTCCGCCGCGCCCGGCACCGCCTGGGCCGCGCCGGCCGCCGGCCGGACCCGAAGCTACGTCCTGGTGGTGGACGGCTGCCGCCCCGACGAGATCACGTCCGCCCTGACGCCGAGGCTGGCTGCACTGCGGGATGCGGGCACCAATTTCCCGGCCGCTCGCTCCCTTCCGGTGATGGAGACCATCCCCAACCACGTCATGATGATGACGGGGGTGCGCCCGGACCGTTCGGGAGTGCCTGCCAACTCCATCTTCGACCGGTCCGAAGGTGTGGTCCGCGACGTCGACCGCTCCACCGACCTGCGCTTCCCGACCCTCCTGGAGCGGCTGCAGGAGCGCGGGCTCACCACCGGATCGGTGCTCAGCAAGAAGTACCTTTACGGCATCTTCGGCGCCCGGGCCAGCTACCGGTGGGAACCCCAGCCGGTGCTCCCGGTGACCGGCCACGCGCCCGACGCCGCCACCATGGACGCCCTGCTGGCGATGGTGGGCGGCCCGGACCCGGACTTTGTGTTCACCAACCTGGGCGACATCGACCGCGTGGGCCACTCAGACCTCTCCGGAACCACGCTGCGGGCGGCGCGCGAGGCCGCCCTCGCGGACACGGACCTGCAGGTGGGGCGCTTCATCGACCACCTTAAGGACACCGGCAAATGGGACTCCAGTGTGCTGATGGTCCTCGCCGACCATTCCATGGACTGGTCCGTCCCCAGCAATGTCATCTCGATCAACCTTCTCCTGCAGTCCAGGCCGGAGCTGCAGGCGAACATCACGGTTGCCCAGAACGGCGGCGCGGACCTGCTCTACTGGACCGGACCCGAGGCGGACCGCGCGGCCGGACTGGCCGCCGTCGAACAGTTGGTCGGCTCGCATGAGGGAGTGCTGTCGGTCAATAAGCCGGCAGACCTCCGGCTGGGCGCCGAGGCTGGCGACCTGGTGGCCTATTGCCGCGCGGGCTGGCGTTTCTCCGACCCGTACGTGGCGTCCAACCCCATCCCGGGCAACCACGGGCACCCTGCCACGGAGCCGATTCCATTCTTCGTCTCGGGCGGCCACCCCCGGGTGGTGAAAGGGTCGGTGTCCTCCGAGGCGGCCCGGACCGCCGACGTCGCGCCGACCATCGGCGGTATCTACGGGCTCAAGCCCCCTGCCGGCGGCTACGACGGGACGGCCAGGAGTTCCGCCGTCACCGGGTAGCCCCGCCGTCACCGGGTAACCCCGCTGCCCCCACCGCCACCGCCCCACCGCCGCATGATCAGACAACGCGGGGTCACTTCGCGCCCATCCCACACCCCGGGACGGGAGCGAAGTGACCCCGCGTTGCTGTTTGCCGGGCAAAAACGTTGCACGGTCCGGCCTGGCTTTGTTAGTATGTCAGGACAAGCTACCGAGGAGT
>DATIUQ010000068.1:0-2430 GCA_035466775.1 Arthrobacter sp. | reverse complement strand
TGGTTCCGGGCCCGGCCTCTGTCATTGCGCGACCTGTCAGGGGTTCTTCGTGATGGAGATGCCGCCCGTCGAGGTCCAGCGGATCGTTCCGTTCACGAAGTTCTGCGTACAACTCGTGGTGCCGGAACATTGCTCGCGGTCCCGGGGAACTCCCAGTGCTCCGTCGACGCCGCCCTGGCCGAGCCAGGCTTTGCCGATTTCCTTCGTAGTGTTCACTGTCTGCAGCCCGGTGGCCGCGGACCAGGTCACGTAGCCGGAGAGGAACCGCTGGAAGCAGATGGTGCCCTTGCACTGCTCGGCGCTGGCGGGGTAGGAGAGCGGGCTGGCGGGCCCGCCCAAGGATTCGTAGTAACCGCCAATTGTGGCGGTGGAGCCATTGGTCCACACCGGCTGGATCCCTCCGGCGGCGCTCCAGTACACGTTGCCGTACTGGAATTTCTGCACACAAGTGTTGTTCTGGCAGCTTTCGGCGCTGACCGGGAAACCGTACTTTCCGGCGATGCCGCCGAGGTTCAGGGTGTAGTAGGCCGAAATGGTGGAGTTGTCGTTGCTGTAGAACAACGGTTGGATTCCGCCGGCGGCGCTCCAGACAATTGTTCCGTACTGGAAGCGCTGCTGGCAGGACGTTGCGGAGCAGGTCTCCGGCCCGATCGGGAAACCGTAACGGCTCGCGGTGGCGCCGGACTTGACCCAGAGGCCGCCAATGGTGGAGTTGTCGCCGTTGGTGAAGACGGGCTGGGTGCCCCCGGCCGCGCTCCACAGGACCCTTCCGCGCTGGAACAGCTGCTCGCAGTAGTTGGAGTAGCACTTCTCCGCCGACGTCGGGAACCCGTACTTGCTGTTGATCCCGCCGAGCTTGGTCCACACCCCGCCCACCGTGGAGCTGTCGCCGTTGGTGAAGACTGGCTGGATGCCGGTCGCTGCAGTCCAAAAGATCGACCCGCGCTCAAAATACTGCGCGCAGTAGCTGGCGGCGCAGGTTTCGCCGGTGGTGGGCAGGCCGTACTTGCTGTTGGGGCCGCCCTGCTTCTTCCAGTATGCGCCGATGGTTGAGTTGTCCGTCCCGGAGTAGATGGACTGGACACCCGTCCCGGCGGACCAGTACAGGTCTCCGGTCACAAAGGTCTGGAAGCAGTAGTTGTCCTTACAGGCTTCGCTGCCGGTGGGCAGGCCGAACCGGCCCGAAGCGGCCCCGGAACTGCGCCATACTGAGCCGATTCCGCCAGACGTTGCAACGGACAGGACCCCTCGCTCGGCTGTCCAGTACGCCATCCGCCGCTCGAAAACCTGCTGGCACAGCGAGGCGTTGCAGCTTTCGAGGCTGGTGGCGCGCCCCCAAGCCCCGTTGGCGCCCCCGGCTGCGAGCCAGGCCTGGCCGATGCCGCCGCCGGTGTTGACAGTGACGCCGCCAGCGAACGACCGCAGTTGTGCGAGCGTCCCGCGCCAGACGTTGGAGTCGCCGGCGAACGGTCCCGTGCTGCTGTATTGCCAGATGTCGTAGCCCATCCAGCCATTGGGCAGGATGCCGGGCTGTTGAACGCCGTATGCCGCGATGTGCAGGGGGTTTCCGGAGAATCCACCGTTGTTGCCGGTGCACGTGCGCCACCAGTCCGTCGTGGTGTAGATCGCGGGAAGCCGCTTCGTCAGTGCATAGACGGTGTCGGAGAATTCCCGGGTCCAGGCTACGATCTGTGCCGGCGTCTGGTCGTAGCAGGTGTTGCCAAAGTATGAGCCGACATAGGGGTTGTATTCGATGTCCAGCAGTGGGGGAAGGGTCATGCCGTCGCCCGACCAGACGCCGCCGTTGGCGACAAAATAGCGCGCCTGGTCCGCGGCCGTCCCCGCCTCCGGGTGGGGAATGGCGAAGTGGTACGAACCGCGGACCAGCCCGACGTTGTAGGAGTTGTTGAACTGGGATGAGAATGAGGGACTGAGGTAGTAGTCGCCCTCAGTCGCCTTGACGTAGGCGAACTTGGCGCCCATCCCGACTTCCCCTCCCCAATTCACCGCAGGCTGGTGGCCGCTGACATCCAGGCCCTGAACCCCGGGTGGAGTCCACGTGGATGCCGCCGTGGAGCCGTCTGCGGACGCCGCGCCGGGCGCGGCGGTGGTGGCTTCGTATTTGCGCACGCCATCCCCCATTCGCGCGCCATTCGGGCCGATGGTCGAGCGGAACTCGCTGTCCGAAGTGAGGGACGGGTCGCTCGGTGCAAGGACAGATGCCGTGGTTTCGGCCAGGGACGAAGTGCCGAGGCTTGCCGGCCCGGCAGCCAGAACCGGGGATGCGGAGCCTAGAACGAGGAGAACTGCCGCGGCGGCTGCGACTCCCGATGGCAGCCGGGTGCGACCTCGTAGAAGGGAAATAGGGGGCCGGGTTCGACGCATTTTGTTCTCCTGGAGGAAGTAGGCTTCCCGTCTCACCGCCTCCAG
>DATIUQ010000067.1:0-3306 GCA_035466775.1 Arthrobacter sp. | reverse complement strand
ATCCCCGCGACCGGACCGTGGATTACGACACCGCCCGCGATTCCTGGTCCCTGACGTTCAAGGACAACATGGCCTCCGACTCGCAACGGACCGACGGCGCCCGGCCGGCGCACGCCAGCCCGGGCTGGAACCCGTTCGTCTACCGGCCGGTTATCGAGGGGCTGCAGGACGAGCTGTTCCCGCTGCCCTCCGGCGGAGGCAAAAAGACCGCGTTTTAGTGCTTGGCGTTTCCAATGTTCCAGGGGCCCCGGCGTTCCAGCGGTGCCCTAGATCTGGTTCTTCAGGTCCGCAACGGAGTTCAGGACCTGGTTGGGCCGGAACGGGTAGGCGGCAATGTCGTCCTTGTGGGTGATCCCGCTGAGCACCAGCACCGTGTGCAGCCCCGCCTCCATGCCGGCGATGATGTCGGTGTCCATCCGGTCGCCGATCATGGCGGTGGTTTCCGAATGCGCGTCGATCTGGTTCATGGCCGAGCGGAACATCATCGGGTTCGGCTTGCCAACAATGTAGGGCTCCCGGCCGGTCGCCTTTGTGATGAGCGCGGCGATGGCGCCGGTGGCGGGCATCGGGCCGTCCTTCGAAGGTCCGGTGGCGTCCGGGTTGGTGGCGATGAAGCGCGCGCCGCCCAGGATCAGCCGGATGGCCATCGTGATGGCCTCAAAGGAGTAGGTGCGGGTTTCGCCGAGCACCACGAAGTCGGGGTCCTGGTCGGTGAGGATGAAGCCCGCCTCGTGCAGCGCCGTCGTGAGGCCCGCCTCCCCGATTGTGTAGGCGCGGTTGCCGGATTCGGAGCCGCGCACCTGGTCCTTGAGGAACTGGGCGGTGGCCAGGGCCGAGGTCCAGATGTTCTCCTCGGGGATCTCCAGGCCGGAACTCTTCAGCCGTGCGGCGAGGTCCCTGGGCGTGAAGATGGAATTGTTGGTCAGGACCAGGAACCGCTTGGAGGTGTCCACCCAGCGCTGGATGAGCTCGGAGGCCCCGGGAATCGGCTGGTTTTCGTGGACCAGCACCCCGTCCATGTCCGTCAGCCAGCACTCGATCTCCTGGCCGCTGCGGTACACCGAGGACGTGGACCGCACGTCGTCGGAGCCTGAACGCTGGTCTGTCCCGTGGTCTTCGTAGTGGTCCGCCATGGTGCCCTCCGCCGATAGTGTGCCGCTTCCGGTCCCAGTCTAATGTTGAGTCGTGACTGAACCCGAGACCCCCAGCGAACCCCCTGCCGGTACCGCGTCCGAACCGGACGGCGGGCCGGAGCCCAAGGCGGAGGTCGGCGTCGGCCCCTGGGAAGGCGAACTGCCGGAGGGCGAGCACTGGGATCCGGACCTTCTGGCGGACGGGGACCGCCGCAACGTGCTGGATAAATACCGCTACTGGAAGCACGAGGCGATCGTCGCGGAACTGGACTCCAAGCGCCACAACTTCCATATCGCGATTGAGAACTGGCAGCACGACATGAACATCGGCACCGTCGTGCGGTCCGCCAACGCGTTCCTCGCCAAGGAAGTGCACATCATCGGACGACGCCGGTGGAACCGCCGCGGCGCCATGGTCACCGACCGCTACCAGCACATCCGCCACCACCCCACCGTTGAGGACTTCGTGGCCTGGGCGCAGGGGGAGGGCCTGGCGATCATCGGCATCGACATCTTCCCCGACTCCGTCCCGCTGGAAACCTACGAACTGCCCAGGGATTGTGTGCTGGTGTTCGGGCAGGAGGGGCCGGGCCTGACGGCGGAAATCCACGAAGCGGCGGTGGACACCCTGTCGATCGAGCAGTTCGGCTCCACCCGCTCGATTAACGCCGCCTCGGCCGCGGCCATCGCGATGCACGCCTGGATCCGGCGGCACGTGTTCAACCAGATCCCGGGGTAGCCGCACCCGGAGCCAGGAGCCAGGCGCCCGCGCCGAGTAGGCATTTCGCGGCAGTGTTTTCGAGGAACATTGCCGCGAAATGTGAACTCGATGCGTTGCGCGGCGCGAAGCTGTGGATAACTCGCCCCGAACCTGGCGGGAGCAGGCACAATGGGCCATGCGCAGGGCACCCCTTCCGCTCCACCTGACAACCGGCTCCTTCTCGCTGCGCGCCGCGGACAAGGCGGGCGTCACCCGCACGCGCACCGCAGCGCAGGACCTGGTGACCGTCTCCCGCGGCATCAGGGTCCCCAGGGACTCTGCCGCCGCCGGAGCGGCCGCCCTGCGCGCCTATACCGACCTTGATGACGAGTCCATTCTCAGCCTCGGATCAGCGGCGCGGCTTTGGACGGCGCCGCTGCCCGGCCGGCTCGGGGCGGACTGGCGCATCCACCTCGCCCGCCGCCGCGGCTCCAGCATGCCGCGCAGGGTCAACGTCGTCGGGCATCTTCTGACGGTCCTCCCGGATGAAGTGGTGGAGCTCGACGGCGTGCGGCTCACCTCGCCGGCCCGGACCTGGCTGGACCTGGCCTTGGTCCTGGGACCGGAGGAACTCGTGGCCGTGGGCGATTCCTTGGTCTGCGAACACGGTCCGGAGCATCCGTTTCCCCGCCGGGCGTTATGCAGCGTTGCGGACCTGCGGGCGATGGTGGCCCGGCACCCGGGAGTCCGTGGTGTGCGCAAGGCAAGGGCCGCCGTCGAACTCGTCCGGGTGGGTGCCGACTCGGCGCCGGAAACACAAATGCGGCTGGCCCTGGTGCGCGCGGGGTTGCCCGAGCCGGTGCTGAACCACGTGGTGTGGGGTGAAGCACCGTGGGGCGGGGATGCGGCTCCCGTCCTCTGGCCCGACGCCGCCTACCCGCAGTGGCGCATAGCCCTCCAGTACGAAGGCGCGCACCACAACGGGGAAGACCAGTACCTGAGGGACATCCGCCGGGCCGACACCACCGCGAGGTCCGGCTGGCTGGAGCTAAGGGTTTCCCGTTTCGATCTCGCCGGTGACCGGCCCGCCGTCGTCGGCAAGGTCCGGGCGGCGCTGGAGAGCCGGGGCTGGCGCCCGACATGACACTTCGCGGCAGTGTTTCCCGGAAACACTGCCGCGAAGTGTCACCTCGTGGGGAAGCGAGTATTACAGGCCCGAGTGACCGGAAACACTGCCACCGGCGCGGGAATGGCTAGGATGGTTCCTAGCCGACGAGGTTCACTCCAGGGTGAGCCCAGCCCGCAGACGAAACTCACTTTAGGAGTCAGCATGCCCATTGCAACCCCAGAGATCTACTCCGAGATGATCGACCGCGCTAAGACGGGCGGCTTCGCGTTCCCAGCCGTCAACGTCACCTCCTCCCAGACCCTCAACGCAGCCCTCCGCGGCTTCGCCGAGGCCGAGTCCGACGG
>DATIUQ010000066.1:0-16418 GCA_035466775.1 Arthrobacter sp. | reverse complement strand
CTGGGCTACGCCATCGGCATCGTGGTCAACGCGGCGCTGCTGTATGCAGGAAACGTCTGGCCGGGCTGGTGGGTGCTCCCCTTCCTGACCGAAGACACGGGCCAGGTGATCGGCATCGTGAACCTGTCGCTGATAACCGGCATGGTGGCCAACTTTGCCTGCCTGCTGCTCGACCGGCCGTGGATGAAGGCACTGGCCGACCTTGCCACCCTCGGTATCGGGCTGCTGGTTCTGGTGCAACTCTGGCAGGTCTTTCCCTTCGACTTCCGGGGCTATTCCCTGGACTGGGCCCTGATTGCACGCGTTGTGCTGGTGGCGGCCATGGCGGGCTCGGCGATCGGCATCATCGTCCAGATCGTGGACCTGGTCCGGGGTCTCCCTGGCCGTGAAGGCAAAGGCTCCCCCGGCACGCCCTGAGGCCCGCCGTCATCGAGTGTGCAGTTCACGGCAGTCCCGGGCGGAAACACTGCCGCGAAGTGCGCACTCGCGCGGGTGGACGGCCATCAACCCCTACCGCCGCACCCGCCGACGTCGTAGGTTCTTTGCATGACACTCAACATCCAGATCGCCGTCGACTGCCGGAACCCCCATGAGCTCGCCGACTGGTGGGCCGAAACGCTCGAGTGGGCCGTGGAACCGCAGGACGAGGCCTTCATCCGCTCGATGATCGCGCAGGGATTCGCCACGGAGGCGGAGACAAAGGTGCACCAGGGCAAGCTGGTCTGGGGTGCCGGGGCCGCCATCCGCCCGGCCGAGGAACTCGACGCCAAGCCGCCCGCGCGGCGCATCCTCTTCCAGACCGTGCCGGAGGAAAAGACCATCAAGAACCGGATCCATTGGGACGTCAACCTCGGCGGCGGCGACAAGGACCAGGCGCGCGCCGCCCTCGAAGCCCGCGGCGCCACCTTCCTCTGGACCGCCAGCCAGGGCCCGCATTCCTGGCACACAATGGCGGACCCGGAAGGCAACGAGTTCTGCATCAGCTGAGGCGATTACTAGACTCGGACTGTGAGCAACGAAATCCCCGCCAAGATATCCGACGTCTTTGACCCCACCCGCTGGCGCACCGTGTCCGGCTTCGACGACTTCCAGGACATGACGTACCACCGGCAGGTGGAACGTTCCGCGGACGGCACGGTGGTGCGGGACCTGCCCACGGTCCGCATCGCCTTCAACCGGCCCGAGGTGCGCAACGCCTTCCGCCCGGGCACCGTGGACGAGTTGTACCGCGCCATGGACCACGCCCGGATGACCCCGGACGTGGCCACCGTGCTGCTCACCGGCAACGGCCCCTCCGCCAAGGACGGCGGCCACTCGTTCTGCTCTGGCGGCGACCAGCGGATCCGCGGCCGGGACGGGTACCGGTATGCGGAGGGTGAAACCCAGGAGACCATCGACCCCGCGCGCGCCGGCCGGCTCCACATCCTGGAAGTTCAGCGGCTTATGCGCACCATGCCCAAGGTGGTTATCGCCGTCGTGAACGGCTGGGCCGCCGGCGGCGGGCACTCCCTGCACGTGGTCTCGGACCTGACCATCGCCTCCCGCGAGCACGGCAAATTCAAGCAGACCGACGCCACCGTCGGCAGCTTCGACGCCGGCTACGGCTCCGCGCTGCTGGCCCGCCAGATCGGCCAGAAGGCGGCCCGCGAGATCTTCTTCCTGGCGCGCGAGTACTCGGCCGAGGACATGGTCCGCATGGGCGCGGTGAACGAGGCCGTGGACCACGACCGGCTTGAGGAGGTCGCGCTGGAATACGCCGCCGACATCGCCCGGCAGTCCCCGCAGGCCCTCCGGATGCTCAAGTTCGCCTTCAACCTAGCCGACGATGGCCTGGCCGGCCAGCAGGTGTTCGCCGGCGAAGCCACCCGGCTCGCGTACATGACGGACGAGGCGGTGGAGGGCAAGGACGCCTTCCTGGAGAAGCGCGATCCGGACTGGTCCAGGTTCCCGTACTACTTCTAAGCCCCCGCCCTACTCCGAAGGCAGCCCCGTGACCTCCCAGCCCCCGAATATCGAGCCCGCGCTCAAGGCCCTGGCGGACGCCCTCCACGGCGAGGGTCCCGCCGTCGAACTGTCCGCCGACGCCGACGGGAACCTTCTGGTCTCCGCCGTGCAGACTCCGGGCTATGAGGACGCCGTTGTTGTGGTGCGGACCTCCGGCTCCACCGGCACGCCGAAGGCGACGGTGCTGACCGTGGACGCGCTGGCGGCATCCTCCGTGGCAACCGCCTTCGCGCTGAAGGGCGAAGGCCAGTGGCTGCTCGCCCTGCCCGTGCAGTACGTGGCCGGCGTCCAGGTGCTGGTCCGCTCGCTGTTCGCTGGCACCCGGCCGTGGGCGATGGATCTCAGCGGCGGTTTTACCCCGGAGGCCTTCACCGGGGCGGCGCTGGAAATGACGGACAAGATCCGCTTCACGTCGCTTGTGCCCACCCAGCTGCAGCGGCTGCTGGACTCGCCGTCGGCCGAGACGCTGGCTGTGCTGCGGCGCTTCAACGGCATCCTGCTCGGCGGCGGCCCCGCCGCGCCCGGGCTGCTGGCCGCGGCCCGCGACGCCGGGTTGCGCGTGGTGACCACGTACGGCTCGGCCGAGACCTGCGGCGGGTGCGTGTACGACGGCGTCCCGCTCGAGGACGTGCTGGTCCGGGTGGAGGCGGACGGCCGGATCCTGCTGGGCGGAGCCACGATCGCCGCCGGCTACCTGGATGCCCCGGAACTCACGGCGGAGGCCTTCGTGGAGGACGACGGCGTCCGTTGGTACCGCACCAGCGACCTCGGCGAAGTGGACGCTGACGGCAAGCTGACCGTCCTGGGCCGGGCGGACGACGTCGTCATCACCGGCGGCGTTAAGGTCTCCGCCGCGCATGTGCAGGCGGAGCTGGAGAAGCTCGACGGCGTATTGGCCGCTTTCGTCGCGGGCGTTCCGTCCGCCGAGTGGGGCCAGGCTCTCGCCGCCTATGTGGCGCTGGCCGACAGCTCGCCGGGCGGCATCCGGGACTTCACCTCGGGCGCTGCCTGGGCTCCGGCGCTGGGCGCGCTGGCCCCGAAAACCGTGCTGGCCGCCGGTGAACTTCTGATGCTGCCGAACGGGAAACCGGACCGGCTGGCGATGTCGGTTCGGCTCACCGAGCTCCATCAGGGAAAATAGGACAGCCGGGCACTCCCGGTTTCACCAAACCAACACGAGGTACTGAACGTGGCAACAGCCGCTCAATGGATCCAAGGCGCCCGACTGCGCACCCTGCCGGCCGCGATCGCGCCTGTCCTGATCGGCACCGCGGCCGCGTACGAGATGGACGCATTCCTGCCGCTGCATGCCGTGCTGGCCGCGCTGGTGGCCCTGCTGCTGCAGATCGGCGTGAACTACGCCAACGACTACTCGGACGGCATCCGTGGCACCGATGAGGACCGCGTGGGCCCGCTCCGGCTGGTCGGCTCCGGCGCCGCGAAGCCCGAGCACGTCAAGTACGCCGCGTTCGCCGCGTTCGGGCTGGCGATGGTGTTCGGCCTGGCGCTCGTGATCCTCTCCCAGACGTGGTGGCTGATCCTGGTGGGCATCGGCTGCGTCCTCGCAGCGTGGGGTTACACGGGAGGCAAGAATCCGTACGGCTACATGGGCCTGGGCGATTTGTTCGTGTTTGTGTTCTTCGGCCTGGTCGCCACCCTCGGCACGACCTACACGCAGGCCGGCCAGATCAGCCTTGCCGCCATCATCGGCGCAATCGGCACCGGCCTCATCGCCTGCGCGCTGCTGATGGCCAACAACGTCCGCGACATCCCCACGGACCGGAAAGCCGGGAAGAAGACCCTGGCCGTGCGGCTCGGCGACAAGCACGCCCGGGAAGCCTACGTGCTGATGCTCGCCGTCGCGATCCTGCTGCCGATCGTGCTGGCGCCGACCCGGCCGTGGATGCTGATTGTGCTGCTGCTCATCCCGGCCAGCCTGATGCCGTCCTGGCTGATGATCGCCGGCCGTCGGCGCAAGAGCCTGATTCCGGTGCTCAAGCAGACGGGGCTGATCAACCTCGGATACGCGGTGCTGTTCTCGCTGGGCCTGGTGCTGAGCCACGGCTTCTAGGGGGCCGCGGTAACCCCGGTGGCCTGGTGCCGCCGGCGAGCTGTCCGCTGTCCGGCCCCTCGGGTCGGTGCGGGGCTATTTGTCCTTCGGGCGGCTGTCCGTGTGGACGGTGATGTCCGGGTGTTCGTCGACCAGGCGGTCTTCGGCGTCGGCGTCGTCCACTTCGCCGGCGCTGCGCATCGGCTTGGCCTTGCCCGAGAATCGCTGGTGGAGTGAGGCGGCGGCGGCGTCGCGCTGCTTCTGGAAGAAGAGGAAGCTGATCGCGAACGCCATCATGCCCGCGCAGAGGACGGCCAGGAGCCATCCGAGCTCGAGGTAGACGAACAGCGCGAACAAAGGCACGAAGAGCGCCAGCCGGATCAGGGAGTATTTCAGGAAAGCCACCCTCCAAGTTTAGCCGCCCGGGAGTGGACCGGCCCACGGAGTGTCGGTCCGGGCGCTTCCGGCTTCCCTCCGGGAGTGCTCCGGAGGCGCTCCGGGAGTGCTCCGGGGGCGCTCCGGCGGCGGCGCCCGGAGACCGGCACATCGGGAGAGGCCGGAGACTCCCCCGGAGGCTAGACTGATTACATGCTCCGTGTAGTGATTGTCGTCGCCGTTATCGTCGTGTTTGTCTACGGACTCGTCGACGTGATCCGCACTGACCCTCGCCAGACAAAGGGCATCTCGAAGCCGGCGTGGATTGTGGTGCAAATCGTCCTTCCGGTGATCGGCGCCATCCTGTGGTTCCTCATTGGCCGCCCGCGCGGCACCAGCCCGGCGCGCTCCAGTTACAGCCATCCCATCGCGCCCGACGACGACCCGGAGTTCCTGCGCAACCTCGAACTCCGCCGCCGCCAGCAGGCCGAAGCCGACCGGCTCAAGAAGCTCAAGGACGAGTTGGACGCCAAGGAACGTAAGGCTGACGACTCCAAGGGCACCCGCGGCTCCGAATCCGGCGAAGCCTCCGGCAGCGGCGACACGCAGGGCACCGACGAGGTCAAGTAGCCCGGCTCCGATGCCTTCGGGCGTCGTTCCCGCCTGGCCGCAGCCGCTCATAGGGCCAGCTCTTCGTCAGCGACTGGACGGTCGGATTCCTCCTGAAGCCTGTGCATAGTGGCCCCTTGGCCAGAGGGACATCTCCCCCACATTGTGGATAACCTCTGAGCCCCCTCCCGGCGGGGCCAGAATGCTCGTATGCACATGCCCAGCGAGCTTCCCCGGCAGCTTCGAAACCAGCCCTTCACCGTGTCCGAGGCCCGTGCCGCCGGCCTGAGCCGACGCCGCACCCGGGCCCGGGATCTCGTCGCCCCATGCCATGGAGTGCGCGCCGCGGCTGCCACCAAGGACACTCTGTTGGAACGTTTGCGCGCCCTGGCGGCTGTGACCGGCGCCGTCGTGAGCCACCTGTCTGCGGCAGTGCTGTGGGGTTTTCCCTTGCCACTTGCATCAGAGGTCCTTGCTTTCGTCCATCTGACCAGTGATCCGGGCCGGCGGGCCGTGCGGTACAAGAATGTCGTAGGCCATCAGCAGCACCTCGAAGCGGATGAAATAGTGGCCGGGGTCTGGCTGCGCTGCACGTCCCCGCTTCGGACGTGGTTCGATCTCGCCGCTACATTGCGCCTTGACGATCTGGTGATTGCCGGCGACTTCCTGCTGCGCCGGAGGAACCCGCTGACCACGGTCGATGCCTTGGACGCATTCCTCGCAAGAAAGCAGGGCAGGAAAGGCTACCGGCGTGCCATGCGCGCCCGGGCCCTGATGCGCGCCAACACCGACTCCCCAAAAGAGACTGAACTTCGGCTGCTCCTGGTTCGTCATGGCCTGCCGGAGCCCGGAATCAACGTCCCGATTTTCGACGAGGCCGGAGGATGGATCCAGGACCCGGACCTGTCCTATGAGCGCGAGAAGATCGCCATCCAGTACGACGGCGGCCATCACGCCAATCCGGCCCAGCGCCGCAGCGACATCTACCGGGATGAGAACGCCAGGGATGCCGGGTGGCGCGTTGTGGTACTGACGCAACGGGACCTGGACCCGTTTTCGCCCGGCATGGAACCGACAGCCGTGACCCGGGTGCGGGCGGCGCTGGCGGACCGCGGTTGGACGCCCGAACCGGCCCGGCGATCAAGGCCCAGGTCAGCCGCCCCGCATCCATCTGACGCGACTGGCCGCTAAACGCGGCGGAATAGCGGCCACTTGTGGAAAATGGGTGCTCAACGCGGTGGCATAGCGGCCATTCGTGGCGAATCGATGGATCGTGCGCTGGTGAAGCCCTGGCAAGCGCCATCTCGGAGGTCGCCGGAGTTCCCGGGGCAGCACCACACCCACCCGGCCACCCATCTGACGCGAATGGCCGCTAAGCGCGGTGGCTTAGCGACCATTCGTGGCGACGTGGCGAAGCGGCGACGTGGCGACGTGGCGACGTGGCGAAGAGGGCTGGCGACCTCGGGTTACAGCCCCGAGTAGGAGTGCAGGCCGTTGAAGAACTGGTTCACGATGGTGAAGTTGAAGACCACGCAGAGATAGCCCACGATCGAGAGCCAGGCGGCGCGGGTTCCGGTCCAGCCGCGGGTGGCGCGGGCGTGCAGGTAGCCCGCGTAGACCACCCAGATCACGAACGTCCAGACTTCCTTGGTGTCCCAGCCCCAGAACCGGCCCCAGGCCTTCTCGGCCCAGATGGCGCCGAACATCAGCGTGAAGGTCCAGCCGACGAACGCGATGGCATTGATCCGGTAGGAGAGGTTCTCGAGGCTCAGCGCGGACGGGACCAGGCGCATAAAGCCCAGCTTGTCCCCGCCGCCGGCGGCGATGGTCTTCTGCCGGTGCGACTGGACCAACTGCAGCGCGGACATCGCGAACGTCAGGGTGAACAGCGCCGAGGACAGCACCGCGATCGAAACGTGGATGATCAGCCAGTAGCTCTGCAGCGCCGGAACGAGGTGGCCCACCGGCGTCCAGTACGCCACCGAGGCAGCCACCAGCATGATGATCGCCAGGCCCACCACGAAGGTGCCCAGGAAGCGCAGGTCGCGCCGGACCAGGACCAGCAGGAACACGGCCACGGCAACGAACGCGCCGGTGGTGAGGAACTCGTACATGTTGCCCCACGGCACCCGGCCCGCGCCGATGGCCCGGGTGATGACGCCGGCGGCGTGGATGGCGGCGCCCAGCACCGTCAGCGCGACGGCGACCCGGGCGGGGACGCGGCGCTCGGAGGCGGAGTAGCGCATGGCGCCGTCGGCGGTCTGGCCGATCCCGGCAGCGTTGCCAGCCGAAACACCCGCCACGGACGACGTCGGACGTTCGGCCCGGCCAACAGGCCCGGCCACGTCCGAGTCGGCCCGGTCAGCGGCAACGGAGGAGGACCCGACGCCGGCAGCCACCGGAACGCGGGCGGCGTCGGCGCCTGACAGCTCGGCGGCCTTCAGGTCCACGGCGCGCAACGTTTTGCTGCTCTTGGCGAGGTCCCAGGCGAAGGCGATGAAAGCCACCGTGTAGGTGCCCGCCGCGAGGAGCATAAACAACTCGCTGTACTGGCCCATGGTTTCGTTGATGGGGAGCATTACTGATCCTTCTTTGACTCGGAAGAGCCTGCTGATGACTGGATGAAGTCTGCTGCGGGGTGGTCCGTCGGGACCTGCGAAGCCCCGGCGCCGGGCAGCTTGGTGTCCGCCCGGTCATTATCCGCTGTCCCGCTGGGAGCGGACTGGGAGTCTCCCAGATCCCAGGCACCGGCGAGCAGTTTGCGGATCGCGGCTGCCTCGCCGGCCAGCCGGTGGTCCTCGCCGCGGGCCAGGAGACCGTATTCGACCATGGTGCGGCCGTCCTCGTGGGTTCCGGTCCTGACCCAGACGCGGCGGCGGTTCACGTACAGCGACGTGACCAGGCCTGCCACCGCCAGGAGCGCGAAGATCAGGGCGTACAGCTGGCCCGGATTGTGGTGGATGTCAACGCCGACGTACCGCTTCACGCCGTCGAAGCTGATGGTGCCCTTGCCGTCGGGCAAGGTGTAGCTGGCGCCCGGCGCGAGGGTGATGCCGCCGGCGTCGAGGTTGCGGGCGTTGAGCGGTGTCAGCTTCTTGACGTCGAGCTCGAAGACGTTCTGCGGGGCGCCGTCGTCCAGTCCAAGGTCGCCGTAGTACGAGTTCAGCGTCAGCTGCGGGTTGAACAGCTCCGGATCACCGCTGAAGGACACGCCTTCCTCGGTGACGAACGCGGTGGGCAGGAAGAAGCCGGCGAAGGCGAGCTGCTCCGGCTTGGCGTCCGGGACCTTGATGACCACGGACGAGTAGTAATTGTCTCCCTGCAGCTTGGCCACCACGGGACCCTGCATGGCGACGTTGCCGGCGCCGTCGCGGATGGTGACCACCGGGGCGTACCCGTTGCCGGTGAGGTACATGCTGGTGCCGCCGAGCGTGAGCGGCTCGTTCACCTTCAGCACCTCTTTCTTGGCGGGCGCGTCCGGGGTTTCCTTCGTGGTCACGTCGGCCTTGAAGTCAATCGGCTGGCCGACCTTGCCCTTGGACTCCCGGTCGAAAGTGATCTGGAACTTGTCCAGCTGGACCGAGTACGGCTGGAGCTGGCTGCTCTGGAAGTTGGTGCCCGGGGTGAACTGGTCATAGCCGACCAGCGTGTTCACGAACGTGTCGCCCTCCACCAGGATCCGCTGCCCGCTGTAACCGAACAGCCCGCCGATTGCGACCGAGACGAGCACACCGATCAGCGAGGTATGGAAGACCAGGTTGCCGACTTCGCGCAGGAATCCGCGTTCCGCGCCTATCGACGGCCTGGCGCCGTCGTGGTCGCGGACGTCGACGCGGTAGCCGCGCTTCTTCAGTAGCCCGGCGGCATCGTCAATGGCGCGCGACGCCGGGATCCCGGCGTCGGCGGGAATCACGAGCGTCCCGTATTCGGGCAGCCGGGACAGCCGCGCGGGCGTCCGCGGGGGCTGGGAGCGCATCGCCTTGTAGTGCGCGATGGCGCGCGGGACGACGCAGCCGATCAGCGAAATGAACAGCAGGATGTAGATCGCCGAGAACCACGCCGAGGAGTACACGTCGTAGAGCTGGAGCGAGTCGAGGATTTTGCCGTAGTCCGGGTTGTCCTTGATGTACTGCGTGACGATCGAGGGGTTGGCCGGCCGCTGCGGGAACAGCGAGCCAGGGACCGCGGCGACGGCCAGCATGAGCAGCAGGAACAGCGCGGTGCGCATGCTGGTCAGCTGGGTCCAGGCCCAGCGGAGCATGCCCATCGGGCCCAGCGCAGGAAGGACAGCCTCAGCCTTCGCGGCCGCGACCGGGCTGGCGCCGGACCTGGCGGACTCAGCACCGGCCCCGCCGGACGTTGCACCGCCGGACGTGCCGCCGGACGCGGCACCGCCGGACGTGCCGCCGGGCCTGGCACCGCCGGGTATATCGCCGTTGCGCTTCGCGCCGTCGGCTGGGAGATTCTTCTCTTCGTTCACTCGCTCGCTCATCAGATCGGCAATTTCACATCGTTTTGGAACCAGTACTGCAACTCGGAGACCCAGGCCCCCCACACGCCGGTGGCCATCAGCAGGCCCAGCCCCACCAGGATCCCGCCGCCAATGCGCTGGATGGCGAGCCGGTGCTTGCGGAAGAAGGACATCACGCCGATGCCGCGGCGCACGGCCAGGGCAATCAGCAGGAACGGGATACCCAGTCCCAGGCTGTAGACGAAAGCCAGGAACGCGCCCTTGGCCGCCGACGACCCGCCGGAGAGGCTCAGTAGCTGGACCGCGGAATAGGTCGGGCCGATGCACGGCGCCCAGCCCAGGCCGAATGTGATGCCCAGCAACGGCGCGCCCCACAGCCCGGCCGGCGGCTTCGACTGGATCTTGGCGTCCCGCTGCAGCCAGCCGAAGCCGCCCATGAACACGACGCCCATGATGATCACGAGGATGCCCAGGACCTGGGTGATCCAGGCGTTCTGCGAGCCGGTGATCAGCGTCCCCAGCTGCCCGAACGCGCCGCCGAGCAGCACAAAGATCACCGAGAACCCCAGGACAAAGAGCCCGATGCCGGCCAGCATGCGGCCGCGCTTCTGCTTCTGGAGGTCGACGCCGGTCAGTCCCGTGACGTAGCCCAGGTACCCCGGTACGAGGGGCAGCACGCAGGGCGACAGGAAGGAGACGAAACCGGCGAGCAGTGCCACGGGGACGGCAAGCAGCAGGGATCCGCTCAGGATGGCTTCGGCGAAGGGGCTGTTCACGGTGGCTGGCCCGCTACTCGGCCACGGCAGCGGCGATGAGGGACTTCAGCGTGCCCTTTTGGATCTCCCCGAGAACACGGGACGCCACGCGGCCCTGCTTGTCCAGCACGAGCGTGGTCGGCACGGCCCCGGGGGGAACCAGGCCGGAAACTGCCAGCAGCACGGCGCCGTCCTTGTCGTTGAAGCTCGGGTAGGTCAGGTTGAACGTCTTGTCGAACGCCTCCGCCGTGGCCTTTTCGTCACGGAGGTTGACGCCGAAGAACTGCACGCCCTGGCTCTTGAACTCCTGGTGCAGGGCCTCCAGGGACGGCGCCTCAACCCGGCAGGGCGCGCAGGCCGCGAACCAGAAGTTGAGCACCGTCACCTGGCCCTGGAAAGCCTCGGCAGTCACGGCAGTGCCATCGAAGAGCGTGCCCTTGATGGCAATCGGGCTTTTGCGGTCCCCGACGGCGAATTCCGTCACCGAACCGTCGCCGGCCACGTAGTTCTTGTTGTCGCCGGCCTTGGCCTGCTGGGCCAGCGCGTCCTCCTGGGCGCAGCCGGACAGACCCAGCACGACGGCGAGGGCTGCGCCGCCCGCTGTCAGGACGTTGCGGCGGGTCAGGTGTGACGCGTTGGCGTTGTTGGCTGCCATGCTCAGGCTCCGGGGGTGCTGGACGCACCGGGAAGAAGGGCGGCCGCAGGCTCGCTGTACTCGACGCCCACAAGGTTCCCGTCGCCGTCGAACGTCAGGGACGTGACGGAGGTGAGGGTGCATTCGCGTTTGCGCGGATCATGCCACAGGGGCTTGCCCTCGGCGCTGAGCCGGGTGGCCCAGATGGGCAGCTGGTGGCTGACGAGGATGGCTTCGGCGCCGTCGCCGCCGAGTTCCAAGGCCCGCAACCGGGCGTCCTGGACCGCGGCCATGACCCGGGCGGCCTGGTCCTTGTAGGGCTCGCCCCAGGATGGCCGGAACGGGTTGCGCAGCATGGGCCAGTGCTTCGGCTTGAGGAACTCCGCCTTGTCGACGTGGAGGCCTTCGAAGTAGTTGGCGGCCTCGATGATCCGGGCCTCGGTGGTGATGTCGAGGCTGAGCGCCTCTGAGATCGGCTGCGCCGTCTCCTGCGCGCGGGTCAGCGGCGAGGCAACGAGGTGGACGATCTTCGCCCCCCGCGAGGCCCGCTCGCTGAAGTGCTCCGCAAGCGTCCGTGCCATCTCCCGGCCGAGCTCGGAGAGGTGGAACTCCGGCAGCCTGCCGTAGAGGACGCCGTCGGGATTGTAGACCTCGCCGTGGCGGAGCAAATGAACAGTGGCTTGGGGCATGTGTACCAGTTTCTCAAAGGGCAGGGGCAATGACGAAATCTTCTACGAGAAGTAGAACTCAGGAGTTTCGAGAAATGTTCCCCGGAGTTGGAATAAAAGATGCAAATGCATGTTTATACTGGGTGAAGCAGTTAGTTGAGACTTCAACAAATGATGCTTCAACTGACGATCAGACCCCCCGAACGACCCACCCGACTCAAGGAGCAACACCATGGCACTTCCCGCTAACGTCGCCACCGGCACCTGGACCCTCGACCCGTCACACAGCGAAATCGGCTTCACCGTCCGCCACGCGGGCATCAGCAAGGTCCGCGGCCAGTTCACCGATGCCGCAGCCACCCTGGACCTCGCCGAGGACGTCACCGACTCCAAGGTGAACGCCACGATCAAGACCGCGAGCTTCGACTCCGGCGATGTCAACCGCGACGGCCACGTCCGCGGCGAAGACTTCTTCGACGTCGAGCAGTTCCCCGAGATCTCCTTCGTCTCGAACACCATCGTCCCCAAGGGTGACGCCTACGAACTCCAGGGCGACCTCACCATCAAGGGAGTTACCCGTCCGGTGGCCCTCGAGACCGAGTTCAACGGCGTTGCTGTCGACCCGTTCGGCAACACCCGCGCCGGCCTGTCCGCCGAGACCACGATCAGCCGCAAGGACTTCGGCCTCACCTGGAACGCAGTCCTCGAAGCCGGCGGCGTGCTGGTTTCCGACAAGGTTGCCATCAACCTGGAACTGGCCTTCATCGCCCCCGCAGCCTAGCCCGCAGCACGGGGCCAGCCGGTTCTTCGGGACCGGACCAACCCTGGGCGTTGCAGCCGCAACACCCCGCTTCGTCCCGTGACGGAGCGGGGTGTTCCGGTTAACACCATGGGTGCGTTTACCTCGGGCTGCTGCGGCTTCCCAGGGCCGTCTGTGCAGTCTGCGCGGGCCGTTATTGGCGTCGTCCCGTCATGCCCGGCAACACGGTCAAATTCCCTAGATGCAGGCACATTCGCGGTCTACAGTGAGAGCCATGAGCAACCCTGATGAGGTACCTCCGCCGCAACAGCCGGGGGCAAGGCCACAGCAGCCGGGCAGCGTCCCGCCCGCCGGCGCCGAGGCGCCTCGGAGCACACCGGCAGCGCCGGACGGGACCCTGCCGGATGGGACACTGCCGAATTATCAGCCACCTGGCAACCAGCCCCCGCCCGGATACCAGCCGCCACAGCAGGGCTACCAGCCGCCACCCGGATACCAGCCGCCGGACCAGCCGAGGAGCGGCTTCCGCTTCGAGCTGCCGACGGACCGGCCACGGAACTTCAACGACGCCATGCCCCAGGGCGGGTTCTCCGGCATGTTTACTGTCTCTTGGCTGCCGACGGAGCTGAAGGTCGCCTACTGGATCTGGCTCATCGGCGGACTGTTGGGACTGCTTGGCGGCGTCATCGGCCTCTTCGGGTCGTTCGTGCTCCTGGCGGTGGCTCCGGGTTTGGGCTTCGTGGTGCTCCTGCTGGTGCTCCTGGCACTCGCCCTCGCCGCGGCCCAGGTCATCCTGGCCATGAAGATGAAGGAGGGCCGCGAGTGGGCCCGCTTCGCCCTCACGATCGTCGCCGGCATTTCCCTGCTGCTGGCCATCCTCAACGCCGGCGCGGCTGAGGGCCGCGGCGGCGGGAGCTGGCCGAGCTTCATCATCAGCCTGGTGGCGACCGTGCTGATGTGGCTGCCCAACTCGCAGGCATGGTTCGCCTCACTGCGGGGCCGTATTTGAAGCGCCGCTGAGATCGTGCCGGCACCGTGGTGGCGGCCGCCGGCTGCCCGTGGACGGGACCCCGCGGCGGCCGCCCGGGCGCGCGGTGAGAATACCTCTCGGGAATGATCCACACGGGCGCTGGCCCGCGGTACGGTGGACGTAAACCATGCTGGGGGCAGGGCAGGAAGCTGTTTCCGGTATCCGAACCAGACCGCCACGCAAAGGAACGCCCATGAGCATCCCGCCAGTCCCGCCGTCGAACCCGGACTCCCCCGAGCCGGGCAACCAGCCGGCACCCCGCTACGGCCAGAACACGCCGCAGCCCGGCCAGCAGCCCCCGTCCGCCCCGCAGTACGGGCAAACCGCGCCCTCGGCGCCGCAGTACGGCCAGGCGCCGTCCGCGCCGCAGTACGGCCAGCAGGCACCGCAGTATGGCCAGAACGCGCCGCAGCTTCCCCAGTACGGCCAGAACCAGCCCCCATACAACCAGCCGCAGTACAACCAGCCGCAGCCCGGGCAGCAGGCTCCGCAGTTCGGACAGCCCGCGTACGGCCAGTCCCCTTACGCCCAATACCCCTCCGAGCAGCCGCAGGCCACGGCCGGAATGCCCAAGCTCGTCAACACGGCTTTCTGGCTCATCGTCGCATCCGGCGCGGTATGGATCCTCTCCCTGCTGATGGCACTCGGCACCCTGGATTCCCCGGAGATGCGGAACATGTTCGAGGAGCAGATGGCCGCGAGCGGCGCCGACATCCCCTATGAGGACATCCGGGGCGTCCTCGTCGGGAGCATCCTCGTGTTCGCCGCGATCAGCGCCGGGCTGTACGCCCTGGTCGCCCTGAACGTCCGCAAGGGCAAGAACTGGGCACGGATCCTGGGCACCGTCTTCGCCGCATTGTCGATCTTCAGCATCTTCCCGTTGAGCCTCGGAACGCTGGCAGTCCTCCTCGGCATCGCCGGCATCGTCATGCTGTACCTGCCGGCAGCGTCGCCGTACTTCAGCAAGCAGCAGCCGTTCGCCAACCCTTACGGCCAGCCGGGCGGGCCGTACTAAGAGGCCGCATTCGGCAAGAAAGCACCACCGCGGAGGGCGCGGGAGCCGGACGGGCTGACTGAAGCTAGTCAGCATCCTCCGGGTCCTGCGCCCTCTGTGCGTGATAGGCGAGGATCTGGAGTTCGGTGGCCATGTCCACCTTGCGCAGGTTGACCCCGGGCGGCACCTGCAGCATCACCGGAGCAAAGCTGAGAATGCTCCGCACCCCGGCGGCAACCACGCGGTCGCAAACGTCCTGCGCCACGGCGGCCGGCAGCGCCAGCACCACCATGTTGGCGCCGGTCCGCTGCAGCACCGGCTCGAGGTCGGCAGCATCACTGACCCGCAGCCAGCCCACCTCGCTGCCCACAACCATCTGGTCCGCGTCGAAGATCGCAACAATATCGAAGCCGCGGGACTCGAACCCGCCGTACCGGGCCAGGGCCTTGCCGAGGTTGCCGGCACCGACGATGGCGACCTTCCAGTCGTGCGTCAGGCCTAGCGCCGCGGCAATATGCCGGTTGAGGTACTGCACTTCGTAACCGACGCCCCGCGTCCCGTAGGAGCCGACATAGGAAAGATCCTTGCGGAGCGTTGAAGAGCTGACGCCCGAGGCCTCGGCCAGGGATTCTGAGGAGACCCGGTCAACGCCCTCGGAAAGCAGGGTGGTGAGGGCACGCAGATAGATGGTCAGCCGGGCCACTGCCGCGGGCGGAATCTGCTTGGAAGCAGCCCCTGTTCCCCCGGGCAGCGCGTCAGGGGATGAATCCAGCGAAGTCACTATCTGCTCCATTGAGTCGCGTTGTGACTTCCACTCTAGGGCCCCCGCCGTTCGGCGGACAAAGCAGTGCTCTCCAGCCGCTTACGGCGTTTCAGGCGGGCCGGCCCAGCAGCCGCCGCAGCGTCCGCTCCAGCCGGACTTCGTCGATCTTCCAAAAGTCCCGCTGGACACCGTCCACCAGCACCACCGGGATCTCCTCCGCAAAGCGTTCCCGCAGTTCGGCGTCGTCATCCACGGACTGCTCCCTCCAGCCGATCCCCAGGCCCGCTGTTACGCGGTCGACGGCGGCGCGCGCCGCCGAGCACAGGTGGCAGTCAGCTTTCGTGACAAGGACGACGTCGGGGTTCGGCATGGCTCCACGGTAGCCCGGCGGGCGGTGCTGCGTCGACGCGCCGGACGCATCCGGTGCCGCCGCCACGCGCCGGGCGGCAGGAACGGGTCCCGGCTTTGACTAGACTCGTGGCATGTCCGAAGAGAAGTACGTCGCTGTGGTCACAGAGCCTGTTGGAGCACCGCAGCACGGCGAAGCCGCGTTCTTCGACGTCGACAACACCCTCATGCGGGGCGCCAGCCTGTTCCATGTGGCCCGCAAGATGCACCAGCGCGGGGCGTTCACCATCCCCCAGGCCGCCGGGTTCGCCTGGAAACAGCTGATGTTCGTGCTGCGCGGGGAAAACATGGACGACGTCCACGCGGTCCGCGACACCGCCTTGGGCCTCGCTTCCGGGTTCACCGTTGAGGACATTGAGGCGCTCGGCGAAGAAGTCTACGACGAAATGATTGAATCCCGGATCTGGCCGGGGGCCAAGGCCCTGGCCGAACAGCACCTCCGGGTGGGCCGCAAGGTCTGGCTCGTGACGGCGACGCCGATTGAGGTGGCAACAGTGATCTCCACCCGGCTGGGCCTCACCGGCGCCCTCGGCACGGTGGGCGAAATCCTGGACGGCTCCTACACCGGACGGCTGGTGGGCGACATCCTGCACGGCCCCGCCAAAGCGGTGGCCGTCAGCGCGGTGGCCGAAGCCGAAGGCCTCGACCTGACCCGGTGCTGGGCGTACAGCGATTCGCACAACGACATCCCCCTCCTGAGCATGGTGGGGCACCCCGTGGCCATCAACCCGGATTCCCGGCTCCGCCGCCACGCCCGCGAACACAACTGGCCGGTCTACGACTTCCGCTCCGGACGGCGCGCGGCCACCTTGGGCCTCAAAGCCGCCACCGCCGGAGGGGCCATCTACGGCCTCTGGCGGGGATTCTCCCGCTTCCGCGGCCCGACGGTCTAGCCCT
>DATIUQ010000065.1:0-6687 GCA_035466775.1 Arthrobacter sp. | reverse complement strand
GTTCAGTGTGATGCCGCTGACCGGGCCGCCGGTGTTGACCACACCGCTGACGGCCGACCAGCCCTGCAGGATGCCGCCGTCGGGGCTGACCAGCTGGCCGGCGGCATCGGGGCTGAAGGCGCCGGCGCGGGTGAAGAGCTGCTGGCCGCCCTTGCTGGTGACGAAGAAGCCGTCGCCGGAGATCATCATGTCTGTCGCGCGGCCGGTGCTCTGCGAGGAGCCCTGGGCGAAGTTGGTGCTGACGCCGGCGACCCGGACGCCGAGGCCGATCTGGGCCGGGTTGCTGCCGCCGGACTCGCCCTGCGGCGCGGAGGCGCCCTGGGTCATCTGCGAGAGGGTGTCCTGGAACTGGGTGGAGGACGCCTTGAAGCCAGCCGTGTTGACGTTGGCAATGTTGTTGCCGGTGACGTCCAGCATGGTCTGGTGGGCACGAAGGCCGGAGATTCCGGAGTACAGCGAGCGGAGCATGGGAACTGCCTTTCTACGGGTGGAAAACTGGTCAGGAAACGGCCGGCGCGGTGAGCCCGGTGATGGAGTCGAGGGGGATGGACAGCTCGCCGACCTTGACGATCGGAACTGCCCCGGAGTAGGACACCGAGCTGGC
The DNA here is from genome assembly GCA_035466775.1 of Arthrobacter sp. GTDB lineage: Bacteria > Actinomycetota > Actinomycetes > Actinomycetales > Micrococcaceae > Arthrobacter. Next base: position 6,083 of record DATIUQ010000065.1, on the reverse strand, counting down.
AACCCCGGTTCCGGTGGTGCCATCCTCAAGGACGTAGCCGACGGAATGGCCGATCAGCTGCGCGGCGGCCTGCCGCATCTGCAGGGAGAACCCTTCCTTGCTGTTGGTGGTCAGTTCCTGCATCTTTTCCATCATGGAGAGCTGGATGGTCTGGCTCATCATCTGGTTGGTGTCCATGGGCGCGCTCGGGTTCTGGTTCTTGAGCTGGGCCACCAGGAGGGACATAAAGACCTCCGAATCCATGGTCTGCACGGGTGCCCGCACGGCAGTTGCCTGGGCGGTCTCCCCGGCGGCCGTGACCGGCTGCGGGGCGATGGGCTGGATCGTCATGAGTCGCGTTCCTTCGTGTCAGACAAGAATGTCGAGGTTGGTTTGGGGGCCGTTCAGAATTCTTGCGTCGCGCAGGGCCTCGCTGTCGGCCAAAGCTTCCCAGCGGTGGCCGGGGCGCGGATCGCCCGGACCGTTGCGGTTGCCCGTCCCGGAGCCGGAATCCCGCGCGGCGGTGTCCTTCCCGTTCTGGTCCTGGCTGGTACCGTCCCGGCCCGTGGTGTCCGGACCGCTGTGGTCGGAGACGTCGAGGCTGGCTCCGAAGCCCGCATCCGCGAGTTCCTTGCGGAGCTCGGGCAGGATCCCGCGGATGGCCTCGCGTCCGGCGTCGCCCGGGGCGAAGAGTTCGATCCGCACGCCGGCGGCATCAATGTGCGCCCGGACCGTCATCGGCCCCAAATCCTCGGGGGTCACCTGCAACGTCATGATGTGCTGACCCTGCGGGGCTCCGGCGAGGGTGAAGAGCGGCTTGGCCAGCTGCGGCTGGAGCGTGGCGCCCGGTTGTGGCGCCGCCGCGGCCGCGGGTTGCGGCGCGGCAGCGGTTGACGACGTCGGCTGGCTCACCGGCGTGGCGGCTGCCGCTGCGGTTCCGGCGGTGGCGAGGGCGTCCCCCGATGCCGTGACGGAAGCGTCGGTGCCGGGAGCGGTTCCGGCGCGGACGGGACCGGAGCTGATGCCCTCGGCGAGCGCTTCGGACGGAAGGACGGCTGCACCTCCGGCCGTGGCCGGGGTGCTTAGGGGTGTCGTTGACGGACCGCGCGCCGGTGGCGTTGCCGGGGCCGTGTTCGAAGCCGGCGCGTAGCCCGGTTCGTCGACGGACCGCGCGCCGGTGGCCGGCGCCGCAAGCGGGCCGGTTTCCGCGCCGCCGGAAGCGCCACCGGAGGGGGCGCCACCGGAAAGCATCTGGTCGGACCCCTGCAGGGTGAAAGCGGGTGCGGTGCTGTTGACGCCGGACACTCCCCCGGCGGCGGGCGGTGCGGCCGAGGGGACGCCGGCACCAACGCCACTGACGGGAACTGCCGTGGCGGGTTGCGGCCCGGGGGTCTGTGCGGTTCCCGGCGCTACGGGCTGAAGGGCAGACGTCTGAGCGGTCGCGGCCAACAGGACTCCCGGCACGGTAAGCCGAGGGTCGGGCCCGGGGGTTGCCGCCACAGTCACTGGGGCACCTGACAGCGCTGGGCTGTCCTGCACATGGAGACCGGGGGCCGCTGTCAGCGGTGTCGGCTGGACCGCGAGGGCCCCGGCGGTGTCACCGGCAGCCTGCCCGGCGGACTCTGCAAAGGACACGCCGTCATTCCCGGAAGCAACGGCCGGGGTCTGCGCAGCGGCCGAACCGTATTCGGTGCCCTGCGCGGCGTTGTCGACGGCGTTATCGACGGCGCTGTCCGCGCCGGCGTCGTCAGTCTGTCGCTGCGCAACGCCGGCCACACCGTGGACGTCGTTGAAGACGGTGTCGAAAGACTGGGTGTTCCCCGCCTCGGACCGGGAGCGTGCGCCCTGCCCGGAACCGCGGCCCTGGACCGGCGCGGCCAGTGCGGACGCCAGATCCATGCCTTTCATGACGCCGCCCCTGCCGGGACAATGCGCCGGATGGAGGTCAGGTTGGACTGCTGCTCCCAGGCGTCCCGGATTTGAATGGTCTTGCCGGGGACCGGCGCGTCAATGGCCTTGCCGTTGCCCAGGTAGATGGAGATGTGGTCCCCGCCGAAACTCACCAGCAGGTCGCCTGGCTTGGCCTCGGCCAAGGACGCCACGGGTGTGCCCTTGCGCATCTGGTCACTCACCACCCGGGGAATGTCGATGCCGAGGTCCTTGAAGACCCGCTGGGTGAAGCCGGAGCAGTCCATGCCGGTGGCCGGGTTGGTTCCACCCCAGACGTAGGGGACGCCGATGTACTTCTTGGCCATGGCCACGACGTCGTTGCCGGTCGCCGCGCCGGATGCGGGAACGGTCCCGGGCGCGGTGATGCCCTTCAGGGCGCCGATCGCCGTCGTGCTTCCCAGCCCCAGGCTGTTGGCGAGGGAGGAGATGTCGGTTCCGTTGGTTCCGCCCAGCGCAGCGGTCAGCGCCTCGGTGAACGTCGCCGCGTCTCCGCTGCCCGTTCCGGTGGCGAGCGAGGTTGCGGCCGCCGACTTCAGCGCCGCGGCGTCGGCTTCCGAAGACGCGGGGCGTGTCAGTTCAGCGATCATCGACTGGATGCCCTGCATCCGGCCGATTGCCTCAGTCATGCTCATGACCTCACCTCCTGCTCTTCGCGGTGCCAGACCGTGGAGGCGATCTCGTCGAGGGTGGATTGTTCGGCACGCAGGTCCGCTATGTGGACCTCCGCGTCGTGGCGGGCCTGCAGCTTCTCCAGTCCGACGGAACGGGTGCGTGCGGCGATGAATTCCTCGCGGGCGGCGGCTTCCTCGGTCTCCGCGATCCGCGAGAGGTTCTGCAGGTCCGCAAGCATGCTGTGCGACGAGGACCGCGACGCGGCTACGGCCCGCAGGGATGCGGAGCTGGAAACCGGCGCATCGCCCTCGGCGAGATTGCGGCGCGCTGACGCCTCGCGGGCCCGGACCGAGGTGGAGCGCGAGCGGGCGCTGGCCAGCCCGGTGGCCGCCTGGTCCTGCTGGATCTGGCGGAGGCGCAGGAGCCCTGCCAGTGAGAATTCGCGGTTCATGCTGCTGCTCCCAGGATCGAAGTGAGGTGGTTGAGTCGCTGCCAGGACTCGGGATGGGCCGTGGATTCGTCCATCGGCTGCTGCAGGAATGCGCTGACGTGCTGCTCGTGGTTCAGGGCCGCGTCCACCAGCGGGTTGGTGCCTGCCTGGTAGGCGCCGACGTCGATCAGGTCCTGCGCGGCCTTGCGGGCCGCGAGGACCCGTCGCAGGGTTGCCGCCGCTTCAAGGTGCGGGCGTGCGTTGACCTTCGTGGCGACGCGGGAGACCGAGCCGAGCACGTCCACCGAGGGGAAGTGCCCGGTGACGGCAAGCTTCCGGTCCAGGACCACGTGGCCGTCCAGGATCGAGCGCGCCGCGTCGGCGATGGGTTCGTTGTGGTCGTCGCCGTCCACCAGCACGGTGTAAATGCCTGTGACGGAGCCGGTCTCGGCGGTGCCAGCGCGTTCCAGCAGCCGGGCCAGGATGGAAAAGGTCGACGGCGGGTAGCCGCGGGTGGCTGGCGGCTCGCCGGCGGAGAGCCCAATCTCGCGCTGGGCCATGGCCACACGGGTGAGGGAGTCCATCATCAGGACGACGTCCTGGCCGTTGTCGCGGAAGGATTCGGCGATCCGGGTCGCGGTAAACGCTGCGCGCATGCGCATCAGGGCCGGTTCGTCCGAGGTGGCAACAACAACGACGGAGCGGGCCAGCCCGGCGGGGCCGAGATCGTCCTCAAGGAACTCGCGGACTTCACGGCCGCGCTCCCCCACGAGGGCGATGACCGAGACCTCCGCGTCCGTGCCGCGGGCGATCATCGACAGCAGGGACGATTTTCCCACCCCCGAACCTGCGAAGAGGCCCATACGCTGGCCCTTGCCCAGGGTCGTCATAGTGTCCAGCACACGGACCCCGGTCTGCAGCGCCGTGTCGATGCGGGCGCGTTTCATGGCGTTGGGGGCCTCGTTGTCGATCGGCACGCGGGGGCCGCTGTTGAGCGGGCCCTTGCCGTCGATGGGCCGGCCGAGCCCGTCAATCACGCGGCCGAAGAGCCCTGGCCCGGTGGGGACGAGGACGGTGCCGCCCTTGGCCCGGACGGGATCGCCCGCTGCCACACCGGCGAGCCGCCCAAGCGGCATGCAGCGCACGGAGGTGTCCAAGGCCGCCACGACCTCGGCGTCCAGTCCCGGATTTGAGCCCACGGTCACCAGGTCACCCAAGGCGCAGTCGAGTCCGGACACTTCAAGGCCAAGGCCCATGACCGAGGTCACGACGCCAACCCGCTGCGGGGCGGCGGCACGCAGGGCCGAGGCGTAGTCAGCCCCCTTGGGACGCCACTCGGCGATCATCGCTGGTCCTCCGGCGAGTTCTCTGCCGAATTCTCGGCCCAGACCTGGTCGCCCAGCAGTGCAGCGCGGGCGCGTGCCAAGGCGCTGCCGAGGCTCGCGTCCAACCAACCCTGCTGGTATTCGACCTTGGCGTCGCCGCGGTTGAGCGTCTGGTCGGCGAGCAGCGGCAGGCCGGCCGGCAGGTCCTGGCCTTCCTTGGCGAGGACCTCGATGTCCGCCGGGTTCAGCCGGATGGCCAGCACTGTGGCGGCGTCGTTTCCGGAGAGCGCCCGGTCCAGGGCTGCGCGGGCCGTCCTGGTGCCTTCAGCCAGTTCGTAGCCCAGGATGGCCTCGGCGAGTTCCAGCGCCGTGCGGGCGAGGACCTCCTCGGCGTCGTGCAGGGCCTGGACGTTCCGGTGCGCGAAGTCCGTCCGTGCCACGGCAAGGGCGCGGACTGCGCGGTCGAGGTCCTGCTGCCCGGAGGCAAGGGTGGCGGCCTGCTCGGCCGTCATGCGGTCGCGCCAGCGGCGCTGTTCCTTTGCGGCGGCCCGGACGCCGGCCGCATAGCCGGCGGCATGGCCTTCGGTGTAGCCGGCCTGTTCGCTGGCGGGACCGCTGGCGCGCAGCGAGGGGAAGATGATCCGGGCCGGGGCGCTGTTGGCAGCGGTCCCGTCAGTAGACATAATCTTCTTCGTCCCCGCGCTGGATGGTGATCTGGCCCTCGGCCTCGAGTTCGCGGATGGAGCGGACCACGGCGGCACGGGCCTCTTCGATCTGGGAGGCGCGCAGCGGGCCCAGCGCGGCGATCTCGGATTCGAGGATTTCCAGGTTGCGGCCGGAGACGTTGGTGGTGATGGTCTCCAGAACGGGCTCCGAAGCGCCCTTCATGGCCACGGCCAGCACGGATGCGTCGAGGCCGCGGAGGACCAGCTGCACGTCGCGGCGTTCCAGTTTCACGATGTCGTCGAAGGTGACCATCTGGGCGCGGATCTCGATGGCGAGGTCCGGATCCAGCAGGTCCAGGCCGTCCAGCACGGAGCGTTCGGTGCCGGCGTCGGTCCGGTTGATGATTTCCAGCAGCGGCTGGATGCCGCCCACCACCTTGGACGCCTGCTGCGAGACGGCCGCGCCGCCGCGCAGTTTGAGGGTGTCCGCCACGATCCCGATGGCCTCGGGCGCACCGGAACCCATGGTCGCGATGCTGAGGGCGACGTCGGCCCGCAGCGAGCCGGGCAGCCCGGACATCACGGCGGAGGCCTTGCGGGGACTGAGGTGCGCCAGGACCAGGGCGATGGTCTGCGGCAGCTCGCCGTCGATCAGGGCAAGGATCTGGACCGGTTCAATGTCCTCGAGGAACTCGAAGGACTTGCCGGCCATGTTGACCGTCAGCCGGTTGAGCAGCCCGGCGGCCTTTTCCGAGCCGAAGGATGCCTCCAGGAGGCCTTCGGCCAGTTCGCGGCCGCCGCGCGCCTGCCGGGGGCTGGACATCGCTGCTTCGTGGAAGTCCTTCATGATCTGCTCGGCGACTTCCGGGTCCACCTTGCGCAGGCGGACGATTTCAGCGGCGATGTCCTCGGCCTCGGCGTCGTTGAACTGGGCCATCACCTTGGCGGCGTTGGCCGGGCTCATCTGCATCAGAACGACGGCGGCACGCTGGGTACCGGTGAGGGTCGAATCGGCTAGTTTCATACCGGCTGCCTGTCATCCATGAGGCCGCGCAGGTAGTCGGCCGCTTTCTCAGGGTTGGAGGCGACCATGTTGTCGATCTCGAAGCGGCGCCGCTCCGC
>DATIUQ010000064.1:0-14774 GCA_035466775.1 Arthrobacter sp. | reverse complement strand
CAAGCTGGGATCATCGTTCGACTTGCATGTGTTAAGCACGCCGCCAGCGTTCATCCTGAGCCAGGATCAAACTCTCCGTTGAAGTAAAACAGACACACCATGCGCCCCCGGGAAAACGGGATGCACACAATGCACAAAATTTGAAACCAGCTGTAAAAACCAGACCACACCACGGGGTGGCGGACCTGGTCAATTCAACCAATTCAATACAATAAATTGGTATCAACAAACTTGGCACACTATTGAGTTCTCAAACAACAGACACACCCGGCACCACCACAACCTCAGCCGTGGATCGCTCCGGAGCAACTTTTCAAACTTACCGGGCCGCTTCACCCTTGTCAAATCGGCATCCCGACCCAGTCTCGCCGTGAGGCTTCTGGGTCTTGTTGGCCGATCAACTCCGGGGAGCAGCGCGGAAATAAACTCTACCACCACTTGGGCCCGGTGACAAAGGGGCTCCGCGGCCCCTTCCTTCGGAGCGCCAAAAAGCCCGGAATCACGGGGATTCCGGGCTCTTTAGCGAACCTCCGCCTGGCCGTCGCCGGCCAGTGGGCCGGGCGTCAGCTCACGGGTTTGAAGTACGCGGCACCCAAGGGAGGCAGCGTAACGGTGAGGGTGGCCGGCTGTCCGTCGATGTCCACGTCCGTTGCCGTCAGGGTGCCCTCGTTCAGGACGCCGGATCCGCCATACGCGTCGTCGTCGGTGTTCAGCACTTCCTGCCACTCCCCCACTGTGGGGACGCCGAGGCGGAAGTCCGTGTGCGGCCCGCCGGAGAAGTTGAAGGCGCACACCAGTGGGTTGCCCGCGGCATCCCGGCGGATGAAAGTCAGGACGTTGCGGTCCGCGTCCCCGCCGTTGATCCACTGGAAACCCGCGGGGTCGTTGTCCTGTTCGTAGAGCGCGGGCGTGGCGCTGTACAGCTCATTAAGATCCTTGGTGAGGAGCTGCATCCCGCGGTGCGCCGGGATTTCGGCCAACCACCAGTCCAGGCCGTGCTGCTCGGACCATTCGGCTTCCTGGCCGAATTCCGTGCCCATGAAGATCAGCTGCTTGCCCGGGTGGGCCCACTGGTAGCCCAGGAAGGCGCGCAGGTTGGCCAGCTGCTGCCAGCGGTCCCCCGGCATCTTGCGCAGCATCGAACCCTTGCCGTGCACCACCTCGTCATGGCTGATCGGCAGCAGGAAGTTTTCCGTGTAGGCGTAGACCATGGAGAAGGTGATCGTGCCGTGGTGCCACTTGCGGTTGAACGGATCCTCGGAAATGTACTTGAGCGAGTCATGCATCCAGCCCATGTTCCATTTGATCCCGAAACCCAGGCCGCCCTGGCTGGTGGGCGCCGTGACACCCGGGAACGCGGTTGATTCCTCGGCGATCATGACCGCACCGGGGTGCGTCTTGTAGACCGTGGCGTTGACCTCCTGCAGGAAGGAGATCGCCTCCAGGTTCTCCCGTCCGCCAAAACGGTTCGGCTGCCACTGCCCCTCCTCGCGGGAGTAGTCGAGGTACAGCATCGAGGCGACGGCGTCCACGCGCAGGCCGTCGATGTGGAATTCGTCGAGCCAGTACAGCGCGTTGGCGACGAGGAAGTTGCGGACTTCGCGGCGGCCGAAGTCGAAGATCAGCGTCCCCCAGTCCGGGTGTTCGCCAAGGTTCGGGTCGGCGTGCTCGTACAGGGCTTCGCCGTCGAACCGGGCCAGAGCCCACTCATCCTTGGGGAAGTGCGCCGGCACCCAGTCGAGCAGCACGCCGATGCCGGCCTGGTGGAGTTCGTCCACGAGGTACCGGAATTCGTCGGGATGGCCGAAGCGCGACGTCGGGGCGAAGTAGGACGTGACCTGGTAACCCCAGGATCCGCCGAAGGGGTGCTCTGCCACCGGCATGAACTCCACATGGGTGAAGCCCAGCCACTTGACGTAGGCGACCAGTTCCTTGGCCAGTTCCCGGTAGCTGAGGCCGACCCGCCACGAGCCGAGGTGCACTTCATAAACGCTCATCGGCGAGTTGTGCGGATCGCGTCCGGCGCGGGCGTCCATCCACTCCGCGTCCTTGAAGGCGTAGGAGGGCTCCACGACGCGCGACGCCGTCAGCGGCGGAACCTCGGTGCCAAACGCCAGCGGATCCGCCTTTTCCACCCAGTAGCCGTGCTTGGTCCGGAGTTCAAATTTGTAGCACGCCCCTGCTACGACACCCGGGATAAAGAGTTCCCAGACTCCGGAGGAGCCGAGCGACCGCATCGAGTGCTGCCGTCCGTCCCAGCCGTTGAAGTCGCCCTTGACGCGCACAGCCTGGGCGTTAGGCGCCCACACGGCGAAGGACACGCCGTCGACGTCGCCCATTGCGGACTTGTAGTGCTGGACGTGGGCGCCGAGCACGTCCCAGAGGCGCTCGTGGCGGCCTTCCCCGATGAGGTGCAGGTCCAGTTCGCCGATGGTGGGCAGGTAGCGGTAGGGGTCATCGGCCGGCTGCGGCGCCTGGCCCTCGTAGGTCACTTCCAGCCGGTAGTCCGGCACGTGGCCGGACTCCAGCGGCTCCAGCACGGCAACCCATACCCCGCCGGACTCGTGTGTCATCGGGAAAGTGCCGGCGGCGGTCACAACGGAGACGGCTTCGGCGAGGTGCTTGACCGTGCGGATGGTGACGTGCCCGTGGTCATCGAGGTGCGCGCCCAGGACCGAGTGCGGCGCATGGTGTTCGCCGGTGGCGACCCTCGCCAGGGTGTCCGCGTCCACGGGCATGGGACTTCCTGGACGATCGATACTTGCTGGACCTGTCATTTTGATACCTTCCGCTGCGGCTTCGGCCGGGGCGCCGGAGCCAGTACTGCCGAGGAGACGACGTGATGCGTGAACCGGAATGGAGAGCCAGTCCGGCCTGTTCCGTAGTTCGTAGATGACTTCGTACAGCGCCTTGTCGAGCCAAAGCGCCACGAAGAGGGGCGAATCACGGTCGATGCTGCCGGGGATGACTTCCGCGTAGCCGGCCAGGAAGGCCTCGGCGCAGTCATCGACCCAGGATTCCGGGACGTCCGCGTCCGGGTGTTCCCGCACGGCCGCGCCGGCGGCGTAGTCAAAGGACCGCAGCATTCCCACGACGTCGCGCAGCGGGACGTCCGGGAAATTGCGTTCGGAAATCGGCCGGAGCGGCTCGCCCTCAAAATCGAGGATGGCCCAGCGCGGGGCTTTGCCGGGACCGCCGCCCGGTACCTGCAGGATCTGGCCGAGGTGGAGATCGCCGTGGATCCGCTGCAGGGGTCCGGCGCCGCTGCCTGCGAGCCGGACGAGGAGCCTGTCCAGCGCTTCACCGTAAGGGCCGACGGCGGTCCCGGCTTGCGCCCAGGACTGCCGCACCCGCTCGGCCACGCCGGGCGCAATGTCGCCGCCGGGAACGGATTCGGAGGCGACGCCGAGCGCCTCGGCCAGCCGGCGGTGCACCTCGGCGGTGGCGGCGCCAAGCGCGTGGGCCTCGGCGGTGAAATCCCGCCCGCCGCTGGCCGCGTCGACAGCTAGCCGCCAGGCATCGACGCCGCCGGCGAGGAACTCGTGCGCCACGGCCAGTTCGCCGCGCGCGGGGCCGGCGCCCGGCCCGGACGGGGGCTCCCACTCACCGGTGACCCAGCCAAGGGTGGCCGGCACTTCGACGGTGTGTCCTGCGGTCAGGGCGGCACCGATTTCCACCTCCGGGTTCTGGCCTGCGGAGAGCACGCGGAAAAACTTCAGGATCGCAGCCGATTCGCCGTCGTCGACGATCACCGAGCTGTTGGACTGCTCGCCGGAGAGGACCTTCACGACGCCGGTGGCACGGGGCAGGACGTAGCCGGACTCAACGAGGTGGCCGGCAGCATTCCCGGACGGAGTGCTGCCGCCGTTGCGCATCAGTTCGAGCCAGGCCGCGATGAACGCAGGGTCGTGGACACCGTCGTAAATCCACCGGGCGTCGGGCGCTCCGGCGGCGGCGTCCGCTGCGGATCCGGCCGGCCCGGCGGGGCCGGAAATCTGCCCGATCAGCGCTGATTCCGCCCCCGGCAGGGGCGCGCTGCGGATGCTGAGCGGGACCTGGACGACGTCGGTGCGGGAGCCGTCCGGCGTCGGATAGCTCACGGCCAGCAGCAGCACCTCGAGGCCGGCCGCACCGGTTGCGCTGTCAGGGCCGCCAACACCGGCAGGGTCCCCGGCGAGGCTCAGGCTCCCGGCCGGCTCGAAGCTGAACGCCGCGCTCTTCACGGGGAACCAGCGCTGGCGCGGAAGCCAGCCGCCGAGCAGTCCGCTCAGGGCAGGGGTAAGGGTCGGTCGGGTCATCTCAGCCTTCGATGGACAGGATAGGCATGGCCTGCGTGTGGGGCGACGCCGGGTTCGAGGCGGCCGAGCGGATCCGCAGCCAGAAGAAGTCGTGGCTGCCCAGGGTCAGCGTGAGGGTTCCGTCCTCGGAGATGGCCGGGAACGCCTGCCCGCCGAACACGTCGCGGAGGCCGCGGCCGGCGAACCTCGGAACCCGCAAAGTGGTGGCCACCGGGTGCTGGGACAGGTTGAAGGCGCACAGGATGGTTTCGCCGTCCTCGCCGGCGGCGTTGCCTTCCTTGAGCTCGCGCAGGTAGGAAAGGACGACGTCGTGGTCCGCCTCGACGTGCTCGAAGGCGCCCAGCCCGAAGGCTGGGTGGTTCTTCCGGACGCTGAGGATCTGGCGGGTCCAGCGCAGCAGCGAACCCGAGTGGGCGGCCTCCGCTTCAACGTTGGCCATGCTGTAGTTGTAGACCAGCGACTGGATCACCGGGAGGTAGAGCTTGCCCGGGTCGGCATGGGAGAACCCGGCGTTGCGGTCCGGGTTCCATTGCATCGGCGTGCGGACCGCGTCACGGTCCTCGAGCCAGATGTTGTCGCCCATGCCGATCTCGTCCCCGTAGTACAGGAACGGGCTGCCGGGCAGGGAGAGCAGCAGGGCATTGATGAGTTCGATCTCGGAGCGGGAGTTGTCCAGCAGCGGCGCGAGCCGGCGTCGGATTCCGATGTTGGCGCGCATGCGCGGGTCCGGGGCGTACCAGCCGAGCATGGCGGCGCGCTCGTCGGCGGTGACCATTTCCAGTGTCAGCTCGTCGTGGTTCCGCAGGAACGTGCCCCACTGGGCGCCTTCGGGGATGTTCGGGGTGTCCTTCATCGTTTCGATGATGGGCGCGGCCTTCTGGTCCCGCAGCGCGTAGTACAGCCGCGGCATGATCGGGAAGTGGAACGCCATGTGGCATTCCGGCTCCTCCTGGGTGCCGAAGTACTCCACCACTTCGGCCGGCGGCTGGTTCGCCTCGGCGATGATTACTCGGCCCGGGTAGCTTTCGTCGACCATTTTGCGCAGCTTGCGGAGGAACTCGTGGGTCTGCGGCAGGTTCTCGCAGTTGGTGCCCTCCTCTTCGAAGAGGTACGGGATGGCGTCCGCACGGAATCCGTCGATGCCCTGGTCCAGCCAGAACCGCACGACGTCGAAGAGGGCGTCGATGACCTTGGGGTTCTCAAAGTTCAGGTCGGGCTGGTGGCTGAAGAAGCGGTGCCAGAAGAACTGGCGCCGGATGGGGTCGAACGTCCAGTTGGATTCCTCGGTGTCCACGAAGATGATGCGGGCGTCTTCGTACTTCTCGTCCGTGTCACTCCAGACGTAGAAGTCGCCGAAGGGCCCGTCCGGGTCCTTGCGGGATTCCTGGAACCACGGGTGCTGGTCCGAGGTGTGGTTCAGCGGGAGGTCAATGATCACGCGCACGCCGCGGGCATGGGCCTCCGCGACGAGGCGCTTGAAATCGCTGATGGTGCCGAATTCGTCGAGCACTGAGTTGTAGTCCGAGATGTCGTAGCCGCCATCCCGGAGCGGGGACTGGAAGAACGGCGGGAGCCAGAGGCAGTCGACGCCGAGCCACTGCAGGTAGTCCAGTTTCTCGATCAGCCCGTGGAAGTCGCCGGACCCGTCGCCGTTTCCGTCGGCGAACCCCCTGACCAGCACCTCGTAGAAGACCGCCTTGCGGTACCAGTGCGGATCATGCTGGAGGCCGGGCGCGTTCAGTTCAAAAGTCCCCTTCGGGCTGAAGTGCTGGTTGGGGTTTGTCGGGCTGAAACTCAATCGTGCTACCTCCGGATGCTCAGAATGTGTGCGGGTTCAACGTGGGCGTCCAAGCGGACGTAGTTGTACTCCCCCCATTCCCAGCTTTCGCCGGTCAACAGATCATCCACCATGAAGCGGCCGTTGTGTGTGAGGTTCTCCGGGTCCAGCTCCAGTGCCGCAAGATCCAGGGTCACCGTGCTTTCACGAATGCCGTGCGGGTCCACGTTCACGACGATGATGAGCGTGTCCTTCGTGCCGTCGGGAAGGGTCTTGTGCTTCGAGTAGACGACAGTGGCGTTGTCCGTGCTTGAGTGCACCGTCAGGTTCTGCAGGTCCCCGAGGGCGGGGTGTTCCCGCCGGATCGCGTTGAGCCGGGTGAGGTACGGGGCCAGCGTCCGGCCGGATTCGGCCGCCGCGTCCCAGTCACGGTCCTTGTACTCGAACTTCTCATTGTCGATGTACTCCTCGGCGCCGGGCCGTGCCACGTGCTCGTAGAGTTCGAAGCCGGCGTAGACGCCCCAGATGGGACTGGCCGTGGCAGCCAGTGCGGCCCGGATCTTGAACGCGGGCGGCCCGCCGTACTGCAGGAATTCGGTGAGGATGTCCGGGGTGTTGACGAAGAAGTTCGGCCGGAAGAACGCCGGCGATTCGTGGCTGACCTCCTGGAAGTACTCCTCCAGTTCCTCCTTGGTGTTCCGCCAGGTGAAGTAGGTGTAGGACTGCTGGAAGCCGGCCCGCCCCAGCGCGTGCATCATGGCCGGCCGGGTGAAGGCTTCGGCGAGGAAGACGACGTCGGGGTGCTTCTTGTTGACCTTGGCGATCAGCCATTCCCAGAACCACACCGGCTTGGTGTGCGGGTTGTCGACGCGGAAGATCTTGACGCCGTGGCTCACCCAGAGCAGGACGATGCGCAGGATCTCGTTGGAGAGGCCGGCGGGATCGTTGTCGAAGTTGAGCGGGAAAATGTCCTGGTACTTCTTTGGCGGGTTCTCCGCGTAGGCGATGCTGCCGTCAACGCGGGTGGTGAACCACTCGGGGTGGGTTCCGACCCAGGGGTGGTCCGGCGCGGCCTGCAGCGCGAGGTCCAGCGCGACTTCCAGCCCCAGCTCCCCGGCCCGCGCCACGAAGGCGTCGAAGTCTTCGAACGTGCCGAGGTCCGGATGGATGGCGTCGTGGCCGCCCTCCTTGGCGCCGATGGCCCAGGGGGAGCCCGGATCGTGCGGCCCGGCCAGCAGGGTGTTGTTCGGGCCCTTGCGGTGCTGGATGCCGATCGGGTGGATCGGCGGCATGTAGATGATGTCGAAGCCCATGGCCGCGACGGCGTCGAGCCGCCTGGCCGCGGTGCGGAAGGTGCCGGAGGTCCATTCGCCGGTGGCGGGGTCGCGGACCGCGCCTTCGGACCGGGGGAAGAATTCGTACCAGGAGCCCCGGCCGGCGAGTTCGCGCTCCACCAGCAGGGGGTAGTTCTCGGAGACGGTGACCAGCTCACGGATCGGCTGGCGGTCGACGACGGCGGCCACGTCGGCGCTGAATCCGGCGGCGAGGCGCTCCTCGGGCGTCTTGCCGGCGTCGTTGAGCCCGACGACGGCCATCCGCAACGTCCGCCGGTCGGCGGACGGCCGGGAAGAATCCTCGGAGGCTTCGGAGAGCAGCGCGGCGCCCTCGGCCAGCATCAGTTCGACGTCGATTCCGGCCTCGATCTTGACTTCGGCGTTGTGGTGCCAGGTGCCGTAGCGGTCGTGCCAGGCCTCGATGACGAACGACCAGTTGCCCGTGGAGGTGGGGGTCAACAGGCCTTCCCAGCGGTCGGTTCCCTTGCCGCGGTTGCCGCGGGGCGGGGTGAGACGGACGCGCTGGCGTTCCTTTCCGCGGGGATCCAGCAGGACAGCGCTGACGCCGAGCAGGTCGTGGCCTTCGCGGAAGGCGGTGGCGCCCACCACGAGGGTTTCTCCGACGACAGCTTTGGCAGGGAATCTCCCGCCTTCGACCGCGGGCTGTACGGCGGTGATCGGAAAACGGCCAAAACGAAGGCCATCCGTGATCAGGGCCTTCGGCTTTTGCTTGGACACGGCACTGGTTCGCGAGTTAGTCGTCACAGGCTCGACGTTATCGACAAATCTGCCAGATTGCTAAGCCTGCTCAGTTTTTCCAGCGGTTTTCCGAAAGCCGGTCCGTCATTTATGCAAAAGAAACTTAAAGCGGTTCCGGGCCCCCGACTTGTCGGTTAGTGTTTCGCAGGTGAAGGCAATCCGCAGATTTACCGTCCGAACCGTTCTTCCCGAGCCGATCCGGCCACTTGCCCGGCTGGCCACCAATCTTCGGTGGTCCTGGCACCGGCCCACGCGGCAGCTTTTCGAGGGCCTGAACCCGAAGATCTGGGCCGCGAGCTCCCACGATCCGGTGAGCTTCCTCGGCCTCGTCAGCCGGGAGGAACTGCAGCGACTCGCCGCGGACCAGGACGTGGTACAGCGGGTCCACGCGGCCGCCAAAGACCTCGACCAGTACCTCGAACAGCCCCGCTGGTACCAGGGCCTCGGCGACGGCGCCCCGGCGTGCATCGCCTACTTCTCCCCCGAGTTCGGCATCACCGAGGTGCTGCCGCAGTACTCCGGCGGCCTCGGCATCCTCGCCGGCGACCACCTCAAGGCAGCCTCGGACCTGGGTGTGCCGCTGATCGGCGTCGGCCTGCTCTACCAGGCCGGGTACTTCAAGCAGTCCCTGTCCCGCGACGCCTGGCAGCAGGAAACGTATCCTGTCCTGGACCCCGACGGGCTGCCGCTGACCCTGCTGCGCGAGGCCTCCGCCGACGGCAACGGCAAGCCCGTCCAGATCTCGCTGCCGCTCCCGCACGGCCGCCGGCTGCTGGCGCATGTCTGGCGCGCCGACGTCGGGCGTGTGCCGCTCCTGCTCCTGGACTCCAACGTTCCGGGCAACGATGAAGCCGCGCGCGGCATCACCGACCGTCTGTACGGCGGAGGAGGCGACCACCGCCTCCAGCAGGAACTCCTGCTCGGCATGGGCGGCGTCAAGGCCCTGCGCGCCTTCCAGAAACTCACCGGCAGCCCCGCGCCGGAAGTGTTCCACACCAACGAAGGCCATGCCGGTTTCCTCGGCGTCGAGCGGATCCAGGAAATGATGTCCGCCGCGGACCCGCTGAGCTGGGAAGAAGCACTGGCCGCCGGCCGCGCCTCCACCGTGTTCACCACCCATACGCCGGTCCCGGCCGGCATCGACCGCTTCGAGGTCTCGCAGATCCAGCACTTCTTCGACGCCGGGCTGGCTCCCGACGTTCCGGTGGCCAAGATCCTGGACCTCGGCCGCGAGGACTACACCGACGGCAACCCGTTCGTGTTCAACATGGCCGTTATGGGCCTGCGGCTGGCCCAGCGCGCCAACGGGGTGGCCAAGCTGCACGGCGTGGTGTCGCGCGGCATGTTCTCCGCGCTGTGGCCCGGATTCGACCACTCCGAGGTGCCCATCACGTCGGTCACCAACGGCGTGCACGTGCCCACCTGGGTGGACCCGCGCGTCTCCGCCCTGGCCCGTGACCAGTTCGGCGCCGACGCGGAAGAGCAGGGCCGCTGGGACCTGGCCTACAACGTCAGCGACGAGGACGTCTGGGCTCTCCGCCGCGAGATGCGTGTGTCCCTCGTGGACGACGTCCGGCGCCGCCTCCGGGCCGCCTGGAAGAAGCGCGGCGCGGCCGACGCCGAGCTCGCCTGGACGGATTCCGTGCTGGACCCGGACATCCTGACCATCGGTTTTGCCCGGCGGGTGCCGACCTACAAGCGGCTCACCCTGATGCTGCGCGAGCCCGAGCGGCTCAAGGCGCTGCTGCTGCACAAGACCCACCCGATCCAGCTGGTCATCGCGGGCAAGTCGCACCCGGCCGACGACGCGGGCAAGAAGATGATCCAGGATCTCGTCCGGTTCACCGACGACCCTGCCGTGCGGCACCGGATCGCATTCCTGCCCAACTACGACATCGCCATGGCCCGGACCCTGTTCCCCGGCTGCGACGTCTGGCTGAACAACCCGCTGCGTCCGCTGGAGGCGTGCGGCACCTCCGGCATGAAGGCCGCCCTGAACGGCTCGCTCAACCTCTCCGTCCTGGACGGCTGGTGGGACGAGATGTACGACGGCGAGAACGGCTGGGCGATCCCGACCGCCAACAACGACGCGTCCCCGGAGGAACGCGACGACATCGAGGCTGCTGCGCTGTACGAGCTGCTGGAGACGCAGGTGGCCCCCCGCTTCTACGGGCTCACCGTGTCCGACGGCGCCGGCGCTGCCGGGCCCTCGACATCCGGGCCGCAGGCGGTCCCGACGCACTGGGTCTCGATGATCAAGCACACCATGTCCCACTTGGGCCCGGCCGTCTCCGCGGACCGGATGCTCAAGGACTACGTCAACATCCTGTACCGCCCGGCCGCCGTCGCCGGCCGCCGCGCGGTGGCGGACAATTTCGCCGAGGCCAAGGCCCTCGCGGCCTGGACGTCCCGGGTCCGGGCCGCCTGGCCCCAGATCCAGGTGGAGCATGTGGACTCGGTGGGTGTCTCCGAAGACCCGCAGATCGGCGACATGCTCCAGGTCAACGCCTACGTCGCCCTGCGCGATCTCAGCCCGGATGACGTGTCCGTCGAGGTGGCCTACGGCAAGGCGGAGGACAGCGACGAACTGGCCGACGTCACGGTGGCGGAGCTGAAGGCGATTGAAGACCTCGGCAAGGGCCGGCACCTTTTCAGCGGCACCGTGGTGATCGACCGGTCCGGTTCCTTCGGTTACACGGTCCGGGTGCTCCCGAAGCACACCGCCCTCGCGTCCAAGGCGGAACTTGGCCTGATCGTCAACGCCTAACCAGTAGTTCCGCACACCGCGTGCCCGTTAGAGGCAGACGGCGATGACGGCCAGGTTCATTCCGGCGTAGCGTTCGGCGTCCTGCAGGATTTCGCAGATGACGCCGAAGGAACGGTCCGCGCGGAAGACGGCAGGGACCTCCCAGATGAACGTGATCGGGGCCTGGCCGTCGTCGGAGACTGCATCGGCGAAGTCGTGCAGGGAATCGTTGAGGGCGTCGAGGTTCACCCCGTAGTCCGCCGGGAAGTCCAGCGCCTCCGCGAACGTTTCAAGGACAGTCCGCTTGGTGTCGGCGGCGGGAATCAACACCGTGCGCCGGCCGGCGTCGGCCACGAGGGCCTCCAGTTCCTCGATGGTCCAGGTGTCTGCGGAGTAAATCTTCATGGGTTCCTTTATTTGCCTTCGATGATGAATGTGAACGAGCTGTAATGGTCCGGGGTGTAATACTTCTCGCCCGCTTCTCCGGCCACGATCCGGCGGGCTCCGCGGCCTGATTCACCCGGCGTCGGGACCGTGTATTCCCTGTAATAGCCGGAGGACTTCCGCGGAAGAATCCGCTCGAAATTGCCGAAAGTGACGTCATCGCGCGTGTAGGGGTAGGGTCCGCCCCTGGCGATGAGCGCCAGCGTCCGGCGGGCTTCGTCGGGAAGTTCCGACTCCCGCACCACCGGCAGGCCGGACGTGTTGGTGACGGCCGGCGCCACGGGCGGGTCCGCGACGGCGGATGCCGGCGGTGTCGGCTGGCCGGTGGCCGGCTGGCTGGTGGTTGGCTGGCCGGCGTCGGACGGGGTTGTTCCCGTCTGCGGAATCCCGACCAGCACAAACGCCAGCACCACGAGCCCGGCCAGCAGGGCAAGCAGGGCAGTCAGCCGCTGGAGCTTCACTCGTGGTTCCCCTATGCCTGAATCGAGGGCCGGACTACGTTTGCCAGATACTAAGTGCGGTAGATGTTGATGGAGTTTGCCTGCACGACGTCGCGCTCCCCCGACGCGACGCGGACGCCCTGGCGCCGGTCATGGAGTTCGGAGGTGGTCAGGCGCAGTTCGAAGAGCCGGTGGCCGGTGCCGTCCTCGTTGCTGAGCGGCGGCAGCGTGACCTTCACGTCCCCGGCGCCGCCGTTGACCACCACGAGTCCGTCCACGTGGCCGTCGTCGGATCCGAGCAGGAGCTGCACCACCCGGTGCCCCGGGTCCTGCCACCGGTCCCCGGCCATCGGTTCGCCGCGCTCGTCGAACCAGTGGAAGTACGACTGTTTTTCGCGGGTCGGGTAATCGTGCGGCTGCCCGGCGAGGAATTCCTTGCGGAGCCGGATCACGCGTTTGGTGGTGCGCAGCATCGAGTGTGATTCCGGGGTGCTGGTCCAGTCGATCCAGGTCATCGGATTGTCCTGGCAGTAGGCGTTGTTGTTGCCCTGCTGGGTGCGGCCGATCTCGTCGCCGGCGGTGATCATGGGCACGCCCTGGGAAATCATGAGCGACGCCATCAGGTTGCGGCTGGACTGCGCACGCCGGGCGAGGATGTCCTCGTCCTCCGTGGGGCCCTCGAAGCCGTGGTTGTAGCTGCGGTTGTCGCCGTGGCCATCACGGTTCTGTTCGCCGTTGGCCTCGTTGTGCTTGCGGTCGTAGGACACAAGGTCGGCCAGGGTGAATCCGTCATGCGCCGTGATGAGGTTGACCGACGCAAGCCGGGACCGGCCGGACGGCTCAAAGAGCCGCGCGGAGCCTGAGAGTGCATCGGCGAGGCGGGCCACGGAACCGCCCTGCCCGCCGGCGTCGATCGCGGCCCGGTCGGCGAGCCAGAAGCTGCGGACGGCGTCGCGGAAGTGGTCGTTCCAGTCCACCCAGCCGGCCGGAAAACGGCCGGTCTGCCAGCCGCCATAGCCGATGTCCCAGGGCTCTGCGATGAGTTTCGTGGCGGACAGCACCGGGTCGGCGCCGATCGCGACCAGGAACGGGTGCCGGGGATCGAACTCGTTGGCGGCATTGCGGGCCAGCGTCACGGCGAGGTCGAAGCGGAAACCGTCGATGTGGAACTCGGTCACCCAGTAGCGCAGCGAATCCAGGACCAGCTGCACGACGCGGGGTTCGCCGAAGTTCAGGCTGTTGCCGCAGCCGGTGGTGTCCACATACTTGCCGTGGCCGTCATTGCGGTAGTACGTCATCTCGCCCAGTCCGCGGAAGCTGAGCGTCCGGCCGTCCCGGCCGCCCTCGGCGGTGTGGTTGTAGACGACGTCGAGGATCACCTCCAGGCCGGCGGCGTGCAGCAGCTTGACCATGCCCTTGAACTCGTCCTGGACTGCCTTCGCGCCCGCCGCCTGTGCCGCCTGCGTGGCGTAGGCGGGGTGCGGGGCGAAGAACGCGGCGGTGTTGTAGCCCCAGTAGTTGGTCATGCCGAGATTCTGCAGGTGCGGTTCGTCCACGTGGAAATGCACGGGAAGGAGCTGGACCGCCGTGACCCCCAACGCGATCAGGTGCTCGATCATGGCCGGGTGGGCCAGCCCGGCATAGGTCCCCTGGAGTTCTTCGGGGACGTCCGGGTGGAGCTTGGTCTGGCCCCGGACGTGCGCCTCGTAGATGATTGTGTTGCGCCACGGAACCCTGGGACCGCGGTCGTTGCCCCAGTCGAAGTCGCTCTCCATCCGGACGCTGGTGATGAAATCGTCGCGCTCATCAACGGCCCGGCCATAGGGGTCCAGCAGCAGCGGCTGCCCGCCGATCGTATCGAAGTCAGTCGAGGGCATGGACAGCGGGAGCGCCTCGTGGTCCGGGGAGGCCCGGAACCCGTAGCGCGAACCGGCCGGGATACCTTCGACGATGCCGTGGTGCACGCCGTCGGTCAGGTTCGGCAGGGTTTTCAGTTGCCAGGTGCCGCCGGGCGCCTGATAAGCGATCTCGAGGGTGGCCACGCCGGGCGCGTAGACAGCGACATTCGCGAAGGCACTCCGAGGGTCGTCCGTTGCCGGCGAACCGGTGACCGGAACGCTGATTCCCAGCGGAAACGCCCGCGAGGCGTCTACGGTGGAAGCTGTGTCTACGTAGGGCATAACCATTGCTTAAAGTTTAGCGGGGCCGAACAAATAACCCCGGTTCCCGGTTTCCGGACGGTGTGCAGTGTCTGGAATAGCGGCGTTGCATACTGGTACAAGCGCCGAAATTGGAGGTAATAGTGCGGATTGCACTCGCTCAAATCATTACCGGCCGCGATCTTGCCGGAAATCTGGCCCTCGTGGCGGACTACGCGGCCCGGGCCAAAGCCGGCGGCGCAGAGCTCGTGGTGTTCCCCGAGGCCACCATGCGTGCCTTCGGCAACTCGCTGCTGGACATCGCGGAACCGCTGGACGGCCCGTGGGCATCACACGTGCGGGCCATCGCGGCGGAACAGGACATCGTGATCGTCGCGGGCATGTTCACCCCGGGCGCCGCGGACGACGGCGGCAAGGTGCGCAATACCCTGCTGGTCACCGGCCGCGGCATCGAGGCCAGCTACGACAAGATCCATCTGTTCGACGCCTTCGGCTTCGCGGAATCGGACACGGTCGACGCCGGCACGTCGCCCGTCACCTTCGAGTACGGCGGCATGACGTTCGGCCTGGCCACCTGCTACGACGTCCGGTTCCCGGCCCTGTTCACCGAAAACGCGGACCGCGGCGCCGAGGTCAACATCGTGTGCGCCTCCTGGGGCTCCGGCCCCGGCAAAGCCGAGCAATGGAAGCTCCTGGCCCGGGCCCGCGCCGCGGATTCCACCACCCTGGTCCTCGCCTGCGGCCAGGGCGACCCGGCCAGCCAGGGAATCGAGACCAAGGGCGCGGCGCCCACCGGCGTCGGGCACTCCGTCGTCGT
>DATIUQ010000063.1:0-81054 GCA_035466775.1 Arthrobacter sp. | reverse complement strand
AGAGCGCCGGCTGCGATGACAGCGATTGCCGCGTGGCGGCCGAAGCGGAGTGCCTTCACTAGATGTACCCCTTCCAGGGATTTTCTATGCGTGCCAGGCCGGAGAAGGCCGGGCAGGGGATGCGTACGGTTTGTACCTTTACTGAAGGTAGGTGCCCCAGATGAAGAGAATGGCCGTCCAAGATGAACGAAGGGTTAACGACGCCGGGACATTGGCTTACATCCGCCGGTTCCCCTTGCGTTAGCTGCGCCACGTCCGTAGGGATTGCGGCGCGGACTGCGCACCAGGAACAAACAAATAGACTGGAGCGCATGGCCCCCGCCCCTGGACTTTCAGCAAGCGCCCGGTTCCTGCGCGGGCGGGTCCGCACCGGCCTGGTCCGGAGCCGGAACTCCCTGGTGCCGGCGATCCAGATGACCGGCTGCGCCGTCGGCGCCTACGCGTTCGCCGAGTACGTCCTGGGCCACAGCGGCCCGCTGTTCGCCGCCACGTCCTCCCTCATCTCCCTGGGCTTCTCCCGCGACCCGCGGCTGCGCCGCGTGATTGAAGTCGGCCTGGGCTGCACCATCGGCATCGTGGTCGGGGACCTGCTGCTGCATTGGCTGGGCGCCGGAATGTGGCAGGCCGCCGTGGTGCTGCTGTTCTCGATCCTGCTGGCCCGGTTCCTGGACAGCGGCACGATTTTCACCACCCAGTTGGGGCTGCAGTCCCTGCTGGTGGTCCTGTTGCCGGCGCCGGCCGGGGGGCCTTTCACCCGCAGCATCGACGCGATCGTGGGCGGGGTGTTCGCCCTGCTGGTGACGATCCTGATCCCGAAGGACCCGCGCCGGGAACCGCGCAACGACGTCAAGAAGCTCCTGCACGAGCTCGCCGAAGTGCTGCGCGAGTGCGCCTCCGCGCTGAGCTACAGCGACTCCACCCAGGCCTGGCACGCGCTCATCCGGGGGCGGAACTGCCAGCCCCTGGTCGATGCCATGCGGCAGTCCCTCCGGGCCTCCGGCGAGGTGGCCACGCTGGCGCCGGCCTACCGCCGGCACCGGGAGGAGCTGGACCAGATGGAGCAGTCGCTGGACTACATCGACCTCGCGCTGCGCAACAGCCGCGTCTTTGCCCGCCGCCTGACCAGCGCCATCAACCACGCGGCGCTGTCCGACGAGGCCACGCAGAACATCGCCGACGTCCTGCAGGACACGGCCGACGCCGTCGACGAACTCTCCTTGGGCCTGGCGGAAGTGCACGACGGCGTCCGCCGCGCGCACCTGCGGACGGCCCGGACGGAGCTGCGGGAAATCGCCGGCCGGCTGCACCCGCGGCTGCTGGACGTGCAGCGGCTGGAGGGCGAAACGGTGGTCATGCTGTTCCGGCCGCTGATGGTGGACCTGCTGGAGGCAGCCGGGGTGGATTCCCGGGAAGCCCGCGACATCCTGCCGCCGCTGTAGTTTCCGCGGCGACCCTGGTTGTCGCCGGGCGCGGATAGGGTGGAGCAATGGCTACCAAGACTTCCCGTGCCGCCAAGGCGCCGGGCTACAAATGCGCCGAATGCGGCTGGACCACGGCCAAGTGGGTGGGCCGCTGCGGCGAGTGCCAGGCCTGGGGCAGTGTTGAGGAAACCGGCGGCGCCGTGGCGCGAACGACGGCGGCCACCACCGTGCTGGAGCCGGCCCGCCGGATCTCCGAGGTGGACGCCACCACCGCCGCCTTCCTCCCCACCGGCGTGGACGAACTGGACCGCGTGCTCGGCGGCGGGCTGGTTCCCGGCGCGGTGATCCTGCTGGCCGGCGAACCCGGCGTCGGCAAGTCGACCCTGCTGCTGGACGTCGCGGCCAAGTTTGCCCGCACCGCGCAGGACGTCCTGTACATCACCGGCGAGGAGTCCGCCGCCCAGGTAAAGCTCCGCGCGGACCGGATCGACGCCGTCGCCGAATCCCTGTACCTGTCCGCCGAAACGGACCTCGGCCAGGCCCTGGGCCAGGTGGAGAAGCTCGAGCCGCGCCTGCTGATCGTTGACTCGGTCCAGACGCTGAGCAGCGCCGACGTCGAAGGCAGCGCCGGCGGCGTCTCGCAGGTCCGCGAGGTCGCGGCGTCCCTGATTGCCGCGGCCAAACGGCGCAACATGACCACGCTGCTGGTGGGCCACGTGACCAAAGACGGCTCCATCGCCGGGCCCCGGCTGCTGGAGCACCTCGTGGACGTGGTGTGCCAGTTTGAGGGCGAGCGCCACTCCCGGCTGCGGCTGCTGCGGGCGGTCAAGAACCGGTACGGCCCCACGGACGACGTCGGCTGCTTTGACCTCAACGAGGACGGCATCGTGGGCCTGGCCGATCCGAGCGGGCTGTTCGTCTCCCGGACCAAGGAGCCCGTGTCCGGCACATGCATCACGGTGACCCTCGAGGGCCGCCGGCCCCTGCTCGCGGAGGTGCAGTCCCTGCTGGCCGAGAGCGCCAGTTCGCAGCCCCGCCGGGCCACGAGCGGGCTGGACAGTTCCCGGGTGGCCATGCTCCTGGCCGTCCTCCAGCAGCGGGCCGGCTGCCTCTTGAGCAAGGACGATTCCTACGTGGCGACCGTCGGCGGCGTGAAACTCAGCGAGCCAGCCACGGACCTGGCCGTCGCGCTGGCCGTGGCATCGGCCAAGTCCAAGAAGCCCCTGCCGCAGCGGCTCATCGCTTTTGGCGAAGTGGGGCTGGCCGGCGAAGTCCGCCCGGTGCCCGGCATCAACCAGCGGATCCAGGAAGCCCACCGGCTGGGGTTCACCCATGCAGTGGTCCCCGCGAGCCCGAACGGCCCCGGGCCGGTGCCTGCGGGCTTCTCGGTGCGCGAAGTAGGGCACTTGGCCGAAGCGCTGGGACTGCTGATCAGCTGAGGCTTGCCCCCTGCTCCGGCGCTCTGCACGATTACGTCCCCCCGGGTACGTTCCTGCCCGGGTACGTTCCTGCCCGGTTACCTTCCTGCCCGGTTACTTGGCCGGCGGGCCCCGTAACGCGGCGGGAATCCGCGGCTGCCCGGGTGCCTCGGCCAGCCCGGAGCCGGGTAACTGGGCAGGAGCGCGGGCCGGGCGACCCGAATGGCGACTTATGACCCTATTTCCCCGCCCGGTGTCCGGCAGACCATAGATAAAAGGGGACGGTACGGCGACGGTCACGAGCGAAGGGAACTGGGCCATGATGGGACGCTACTGGGACGGCTTCGGCCTGATGTGGCTCTGGGGCCTGCTGTTGCTGGTCGGGATCGCCGTGCTGGTGCTGCTCGCGGTCCGGCTCTTCACCGGCGGAACCAGCCGTGGCGGTCCCGCCCAAACGGGCGGCCCCGGACCCTACGGCGGCCCGCCCTCCGGCCCGCCACCCTACGGCCCGCCGGGGACTCCACCGGGTGGCCCCGTCATCCCGGGCGGCAAAAGCCAGGCGCGCCTGATTCTGGATGAGCGCTTCGCGAGGGGCGAGCTCACCGCG
Organism: Arthrobacter sp.; assembly: GCA_035466775.1. GTDB lineage: Bacteria > Actinomycetota > Actinomycetes > Actinomycetales > Micrococcaceae > Arthrobacter. Next base: position 77,608 of record DATIUQ010000063.1, on the reverse strand, counting down.
GAACAGTACCGCGAGAATCTGAAAGTGCTCGGCGAGGAGCCGTAGTGCGGCCGATCAGCCGCCGCGACGCCCTGCTCCTGGGCGGCCTGGGAACGGCGGCGACTGTGGCAGGCGGGGCCGGGCTGTGGTGGACCCTGGCTTCCACGCAGCAGCAGACCGGCGGCACGGTCCCCGTCCAAGGATCCGGGCTGCGCAGCCCCCCGGAACTCCGCAGCGCGGACGGCAGGCTGCAGCTCACCCTTGACGCCGCCCCCGGGCAGGTGGAGCTCGGCGGCCGCCAGGCCGGCGCCCTCTGCTACAACGGCACCGTCCCGGGCCCCACACTGCGCCTGCGGCCGGGAGACGAGCTTGCCATCCGGCTCGTGAACAGCCTCGACGAGCCCACGAACCTGCACGTCCATGGTTTGCACGTGTCCCCGCAGGCCAACGGCGACAACGTGTTCGTGGCGGTCGGCCCCGGAGAAGGTTTCGACTACAGCTACCGGCTGCCTCCGGACCATCCGCCCGGCGTTTACTGGTACCACCCGCACCACCACGGCATGGTGGCGGGGCAGATCTTCGCGGGTCTTTTCGGGGCGATCATCGTCGAGGATCCCGAAGCCATCCCGGTGAACCGGGAACGGGTTCTGCTGGTCTCGGACACCACACTGGACAGCGCCGGGAACATCGCCGCGGTGTCCCCGATGGAACGCATGGCGGGGCGGGAAGGTGAACTGCTCCTGCTCAACGGGCAGAGCAGCCCGCTCCTGTCCGCCCGCCCGGGCGAACGGGAACGGTGGCGGATCGTCAACGCTTGTGTGGCCCGTTTTGTCCGGCTCCGGCTGGACGGCCAGCAGCTGCAGTTGCTGGGCCTGGACTCGGGGCGGTTCGCCGATCCGGAAACCGTCAACGAACTCCTGCTGGCGCCCGGCAACCGCGCAGACCTGCTGCTGACGGCCGCCGCCGGCGAATCGGTCCTGCAGGCCCTCCCCCACAACCGCGGCGGCATGCCGGGGATGATGGGGCAGGGGCGGGCCCCCGCCCGAGGGACTGCCGCCCTGGCGACCGTTCGCGTGGACGGCGAACCCGGAGCCCCGCCCGGCGCCGTCAGTGCCCGTCCGGCCCTGGAGGACCTGCGCTCCGCACCGGTGGCTGCCCGCCGGCAGCTGGTCCTGGCCATGGGCGGGGGGCCGGGAGGCATGGGCGGAGGCATGGGCGGCATGCGGTTCACCATCAACGGCCGTGAATACAGCGGGGCCCGCACGGACACGGTTGTGGCGGCCGGATCGGTCGAGGAATGGACGCTGGTCAACACCAGCCCCATGGACCATCCCTTCCACCTTCACGTGTGGCCGATGCAGCTCGTCGAGGACAACGGCCGGGTGCTGGATTCCGTGGACCTGCGGGACGTCGTGAATGTGCGGGCGAACGGGCGCGTCACGGTCAGGATCGCTTTCCGCGACTTCAGCGGCCGCTCGGTCTACCACTGCCACATCCTGGACCACGAGGACCTGGGCATGATGGGCGTGATTGAGGTCCGCTGACAGGCGGACCTCTTGCCAGACATACCCCCTGGGGGTATGGTGAAGTTGATCCCGAACCTACGATGAACCTCCCTGGGAGCACATCATGGAGCACCGGCACAGCAGCCACCCCGGCGGCCAGCAGCTGAACCACCCCACAACAGAACACACAGGCCACCACCCCCACGGCCGGCCCGACGCCGGAATGGCCGCCCAACAGGATGACGAGCACCTCGTCCACAGCCACGGACAGCACGCCGGGCACAGTGTGGCGATGTTCAAGAACCGGTTCTGGCTGACCCTGGCCCTTGCCGTCCCGGTGGTCTTCTTCAGTCCCATGTTCGGGCACCTGCTCGGCTACGAACCTCCCGTGTTCCCCGGCTCGGCCTGGATTCCTCCCGTCCTGGGAACCGTCATCTTCTTCTACGGCGGCCAGCCGTTCCTCAAGGGCGGCCTCAACGAGCTGAAAACCCGGAAACCGGGAATGATGCTGCTGATCGCCATGGCCATCACAGTGGCGTTCACCGCCTCGTGGGCGACCACGCTGGGGATCGGCGGCTTCGATCTCGACTTCTGGTGGGAACTGGCACTGCTGGTCGACATCATGCTCCTGGGGCACTGGCTCGAAATGCGCGCCCTCGGCTCGGCCCAGGGCGCCCTGGATGCCCTCGCGGCACTGCTCCCGGACGAGGCCGAGCGCATCACCGACACCGGAACCGAGACCGTCGCGGTGTCCGAGCTCCGGAGCGGCGACACCATCCTGGTCCGCTCCGGAGGCCGGATGCCGGCGGACGGAACCGTGGTCGAGGGCCAGGCCGAATTCGACGAATCCATGATCACGGGCGAGTCCAAGACCGTCCTGCGCGCCCCCGGCGACCCCGTGACAGCCGGGACCGTCGCCACGGACAACAGCCTCCGGGTCCGGGTGACGGCCACGGGCGAGGACACCGCCCTGGCCGGGATCCAGCGGCTTGTTGCCGAAGCCCAGGCGTCTTCCTCGCGGGCCCAGGCCCTCGCCGACCGCGCCGCCGCCTTCCTGTTCTACTTCGCCGCCGGCACCGGCGTCCTCACCTTTATCGCCTGGACGCTGCTGGGCAGCGTGCCCGACGCCGTTGAGCGCACCGTCACGGTGCTGGTGATCGCCTGCCCGCACGCCCTTGGCCTGGCCATCCCGCTGGTCATCGCGATTTCCACGGAGCGGGCGGCCCGGGCCGGTGTGCTGATCAAGGACCGGATGTCGCTCGAGCGGATGCGGACGGTCGACGTCGTGCTTTTCGACAAGACGGGGACCCTGACCAGGGGCGAGCCGGAACTCAAGGGCATTGCCGCCGCCGAAGGGACCGACCGGGACGGGCTGCTCAAGCTGGCCGCTGCGGCAGAATCGGATAGCGAGCACCCGGTGGCGCGGGCCATCGTGGCTGCCGCCCGCGGGCGGGGCCTGCCGGTTCCGCGGGCGAGCGATTTCACCTCCCTGACCGGCCGCGGGGTCAGTGCCACCGTCGGCGGCCGGACGGTCCGGGTGGGCGGCCCGGCCCTGCTCCGGGAGCTGGGGGCGGAGGAGCCGCCGGATCTGGCCGCCGCCACGGCGGGCTGGCGGGACCGGGGAGCCTCGGTGCTCCATGTGGTGGACGGGACCAAGGTTGTGGGCGCAGTGAGCCTCGAGGACGCAGTCCGGCCGGAATCCCGCCAGGCCGTCGCGGCCCTGCAGCGCCGCGGCATCAAGGTTGCCATGATCACCGGCGACGCCCGGCAGGTGGCCCAGGCCGTGGCCGCCGAACTAAAGATTGACGAGGTCTTCGCCGAGGTCCTCCCTGCGGACAAGGACAAGAAGGTCGCCGAACTGCAGGCCCGCGGCCTCAGGGTGGCGATGGTGGGAGACGGCGTCAACGACTCTCCCGCGCTGGCCCGGGCCGAGGTGGGGATCGCGATCGGAGGCGGGACCGACGTCGCGGTGGAGTCCGCCGGTGTGGTCCTCGCCGGGAACGACCCGCGGGCGGTGCTGTCCATGGTGGACCTGTCCCGGGCGAGCTACCGGAAAATGTGGCAGAACCTCGTGTGGGCAACGGGCTACAACATCATTGCCGTGCCGCTGGCAGCGGGCGTCCTGGCCTTCGCCGGGATCGTCCTCTCCCCCGCCGCCGGCGCCATACTGATGTCCGCGTCCACCATTGTGGTGGCCCTTAACGCCCAGCTGTTGCGGGGCCTGAAACTCAACCCGGCCAACGTCGGCTGACCGGAAGTGGAGACCCCGTGCCGGAGACCAACCCCCGCGAGTCATCATTCGGAAGATCCTATGCGCGGGTGGGTCCGCGGATGGATGCCCGTGGGGCGGCGGACCACCGCCGGCGGCTTCTGGCAGCGGCGCACGGCGCCGTCGTCGAAGTCGGGGCGGGCTACGGTGCCACCTTTCCGTTCTACCCGGCCGCGGTGACGGGGGTGCTGGCCCTCGAACCGGACCCCACGCTCCGGGAGCTGGCCCGGGCCGCTGCCAGCCGGGCTCCGGTGCCGGTCACCGTGAAAGACGGCGTGGCGGAGTCGCTGCCGGCGGCGGACGCCTCGGTCGACGTCGTCGTCTCCAGCCTGGTGCTGTGCAGCGTGGCGGACCAGCCTGCCGCCCTGGCGGAAATGGCCCGGGTCCTGCGGCCGGGCGGCTTGCTGCTGTTCTATGAACACGTCCGCTCCGCCCACCCGGTGCTGGGCGCCGCCCAGGACCTGATCACCCCCTTGTGGAGCCGGATGGCGGGCGGATGCCACCCCAACCGCGACACCGCCGCCGCGATCGCCGCGGCAGGCTTCACGGTGCAGGGCCTGGAGCGGTTCGGTTTTTCGGTCCTCCCCGGCAACCCCCGGCTGGCCCACGTCCTGGGGCAGGCCAGCAAACCCTGAGCGCCCGACCCGGTGTTCCGGCGCGACGCTCCTGCCCAGTTACTTAGGCCCACCGGCGTGCTGCGGCCCGGGATTCCGGGGTTTCCGCGGCCACGGGGCCCGCCCATGGCAGGTAACTGGGCAGGAGCGCCGGGCAACGGGCGCCACCGGCAGGACTCCACGCAAAAGGGGCGCCTGCCGCGATGGCAGACGCCCCTTGCGTCAATCACTGAACCGGTGTGGGCCCGGCGCTCAGGCCTTCTTGGGCGGCAGTGCCAGCTTGAAGACCTTGGCCCAGGTGGAACCGACCTGCTTCCAGATGGGTCCGGTGGTGTAGGGCAGTCCGTACCGCTTGCAGATTTCCTGCACCTTGGGCGCCACCTCGGCGTAGCGGTTGGACGGAATGTCCGGGAAGAGGTGGTGCTCGATCTGGTGGGAGAGGTTCCCGGTCATCAGGTGCATGAACTTGGAACCGGAGATGTTGGCGGAACCGATCATCTGCCGGACATACCAGTCGCCGCGGGTCTCGCCTTCGACCATTTCCTCGGTGAACGTGTCCGTGCCCTCGGGGAAGTGGCCGCAGAAGATCACCGCGTGGGCCCAGACGTTGCGGACCGCGTTGGCGGTCAGGGTGCCGTAGAGCGCCTGTTTGCCGGAGCCGGTCAGCATGGCGACGGCGGGAGTGGCGGCGTAGTCCTTGGTGAACTGGGTGAGCGCCTTGCGGCCGAGGGCCTTGAGGTCCTTGGTGAGGGCCTCCTTGGACTTGTTGCCCTCCTTGTAGTCGTTCAGCTCGAGATCGTAGATCGCGATGCCCCACTCGAAGACCGGGGCCAACAGGGCGTTGTAGAGCGGGTTGCCCAGGTTGAACGGCTTCCACTCCTGGTCGGCGTCCATCCGCAGCAGGTTGTATCCGACGTCGTTGTCCTTGCCGACGACGTTGGTCCAGCGGTGGTGCAGATCGTTGTGGGTGTGCTGCCACGAGCGCGCCGGGGTCACGAAGTCCCACTCCCAGGTGGTGGAGTGGATGTCCGGGTCCCGCATCCAGTCCCACTGGCCGTGCAGGATGTTGTGGCCGAGCTCCATGTTTTCCAGGATCTTGGCGAAGCTCAGCAGGGTGGTCCCGGCAACCCAGGCGGCCTTGTGCTTGCTGACCAGGAGCGTGGCGCGGCCGGAAATTTCCAGGCCGCGCTGGATCTTGATCATCCGGCGGATGTACGCGGCGTCGGACGATCCGCGCTTGGCAAGGATGTCGTCCTTGATGGCGTCGAGTTCGCGGCCCAGCTCGGCGACCTGCTCGTCGGAGAGATGCGCGGCAGCCGGCGGCCGAACGGTGGGGCTGCCGGTCTCGGCGAGGGCGCCGCGCCGCGTCTTCACGGCAGCGGGCGTCTTGACCGAGTCACCAGCGCCCTGGGGAGCGTCCTCGGAAACGTCAGGCTTGTCAGAAACAATCGTCATGCGGTGGTACTCCTCAGAGGTCGAGGTTAACGGGTCCGGCGGCTGCCGAAACGCACGTCTGGATTAGTTGGCCGGGCTCGCCATGGACTTCGTCCGTGCGCAGGTCACGGACCTGGCCGGCCCGGAGGGGGATAAGGCAGCTGTGGCAGATGCCCATGCGGCAGCCGCTGGGCATCAGGACGCCGGCGTCCTCGCCGACGTCGAGCAGCGGGGTGTCGCCGTCGGCTTCGACCTCGCGGTCCGAGGCCTCGAACGTGACCAGGCCGCCGTCGTGCCCTTCCCCGCCGGCGAGCTTGGTGCTGAAGCGCTCAATGGTCAGGGTGGCTTCCGACGGTCCTGCGGTTGCGGTCTCCGCCTCCCAGAGCGCCTCGGCGTCGTCCAGGAAGCTCTCGGGGCCGCACGCGTAGGCGGCGCGCTGGCGCCAGTCCGGGCAGAGCTGCTCGAGTCCGGCAATGGAGCTGAAGTCGAGCCGGCCGCTTTCACCGGTGAACCAGTGGATGACGCGGAAGTTCGGGAACTGGTCCCCCAGTTCGGCCAGTTCCTCACGGAAGATGGCGTCCGCCGGGGTCCGCGCGGTGTGGATGAGGACGACGTCGGAGTCCGGACGGTGCGGGACGAGGGTGCGGATCATGGACATGACCGGCGTGATCCCGCTGCCCGCAGTGAGCATCAGCAAGGGCCTCGGGTGCTCGGGGAGGACGAAGTCGCCCTGCGGCGGCGCCAGGAAGAGCACGTCGCCGGGCCTGGTGTTGTGCACGAGGGTTCCGGAAACGGCACCCATGTCACTGACGGTGATGGCCGGGTCCTTGCCGGCGGGGGCGCTGAGCGAGTACGACCGCCAGTGGCGGACGCCGTCGAGCTCGACGCCAATACGGGCCCACTGGCCGGCAAGGTGAGCTTGCCAGCCGCGGCCGGGACGGAAGAAAATGGTGGCGGAATCGGCCGTTTCTGGAACCACCCGGGTGACCACGCCGCGCAGTTGGCGGGCAGAAAACACAGGATTGAACAGCGACAGAATGTCTTCTGGAGCTAGTGGGGTGGTCAGTAGAGATGCGGCGCGCGCCAGCTTACGGAGCCGGATCATTCATCAATCTTATGTCAGAGAGGGTCATACTTCTTCACCCAAGGCATACGATCGAGGCAAAGAAACTATCGCCCCGCAACAACTTTACGGAATCAGCCCATGAACACATCCCCGACCGGCTCCCCCGGATCCCCCGCCTACGACCCGCCCTGGCTGGCCCTGCCGCGCGAAGTCAGCGACGTGCTCCGGCCGATGATGCCGGGCATTGTCGAGGCCATCATCGATGCCGTGCCGCAGCTTGTGCCGGCCTACGCCCGGCCGATCGAAGGCCGTTTCGGGCGCGGGCTGCGCCGCGGTGTGGCGGCCGCGCTGGACCGCTTCCTGCAGTTGCCGGGGACCCGGCTGCCCGCCCTTTCCGAGGAGAGCAGGCAACTCGTGGCAGGGCTGGGGAGCGGCGAGTTCCGGCAGGGCCGGAGCATGGATGCGCTGTTGAGCGCGTACCGGATGGGGGCCCGCGTGACCTTCCGCGAGATGTCCCGGGTGTCTGTGGAGCACCACCTCGGCCAGACCGTGGTGGTGGATCTGGGCGAATCGATCCTGGCCTACATCGACGAGCTGTCCGCCGTCAGCGCCGAGGCGTATGCCTTCGAACAGTCCGAGCGTGCCGGCGCGGTGGACCGCCGGCGCACCGAACTGCTGGACCTGCTGCTGCTGGGACAGGCCGATGAGGCGGCCCTGCGCCAGACGGCCGCGATGGCGGACTGGTCCCTGCCGCAGCGGATGGTGGTGGTGACCCTGCCGGTGGACCGGTCCGCGGGGCTGCGGCTCCGGCTGGGGCCGGGAACGCTGGTCATCGAACGCGAGACCGACGCCGTCGCCCTGGTTCCGGCGCGGCAGTCAAAGTCCGCGCGGGCGGACCTGGAGAAGGCGCTGCGGGGCCGCGGGGCGGCGGTGGGGCCGGCCGGCGGCTGGGAGAAGGTCCCCGACTCCCTGCGCCTGGCAGTGCTCGCCGCCTCGGTCCTGCCGCCGCGCGACGGTCCGGCGGATCCGCCGATCTGGGCCGACGAACACCTGGCCGAGGTCATCCTCGGCGCGGAGCCTTCGGCCATCGCCGAGCTGGCCAACCGCCGCCTGGCGCCGCTGGAGGGGCTGCGTCCGGCCCAGCGCGAGCGGCTCGCGGAGACGCTGCTGTCCTGGCTGCGGCACTGGGGCCAGCGCGCCCCGGTGGCGGCAGAGCTCGGCATCCACCCGCAGACCGTGGGCTACCGGGCGGCGCAGCTGCGCGAGCTTTTCGGCGAAACCCTGGAGGATCCGAAGGCGCGGTTCGAACTGGAACTGGCCCTCCACGCCGGCCGGCGTTAAACAGCGCAGGCGTTCGACAGCGGCGGCGTTAAACAGCGCAGGCGTTAAGCAGTGCCGGCGGTGGGCGCCGCCGTCGTTGTCGTCAGCTAGCGGAGAATCGCTTCCCGGCTTTGCAGCCGCTGCTCCAGGTCGTTCATAACGATCGCGGCCAGATCCTCCAACGCCCGGACGTCCTCGGCGCTGAACTCCCGCGGTGCCCGGTCCAGGATGCAGAAGGTGCCCAGGTTGTAGCCGTCCGGGGTGCGCAACGGGACGCCGGCGTAGAACTGCAGTCCGAATTCGCCCGCCACCAGCGGATTGGCGAGGGTGCGGGGGTCCCTGACGGCGTCTTCGATGACCCAGGCGTCATCCTGCAGGATCGCCGAGGCGCACAGCCCCGGGTCGCGGCCGATCTGCGTGACCTCGGTGCCGTGGTGGGCCTTGAACCAGATCCGGTCATGATCAACGACGCTGACGATCGCCACCGGTACCGAGAACATCCGTGCCGCGAGCCCCGCGATCCGGTCGAACGAGCCGTCTGCGGGCGTGTCGAGGATCCGGTAGCGTTCCACCGCGCGCATCCGGCCCTCCTCGTCGGTTGCGCCGGGGGCGGCTTCCAGGCGGTGGCGGGCGGCACTGTTGATGACTTCCTGGCGCAGGGCCAGCGAGACTTCCCGGGCCTGCGGGCGCGCTGCCGGGTCACGGGAGAGCATGGAGGACAACAGCGCAACCCACATGGGTGCGAGCTCCTCGGGAATCTGCGGATCGTGCAGCAGCCGCGCGACGGCGGACTGGATGGGCGCGCCGGGGTACGCCATCTTCCCGGTCAGCCCCTCGAGCAGCACCAGGCCGAGCGAGTACACGTCGCTGGGCGGCCCGACCGTTTCGCCGGCCGCCTGCTCAGGGCTGAGGTAGGCAGGTGTGCCGGAGGTTCCGCCTTCGTCCGGCGCCGGCCTGTTGCGGGTGACGACGGCGACGCCGAAATCGGTGAGCTTGGCCCGCGGTCGCCGGTCATCGTTGCTGTAGTCCACGAGCAGGATGTTCGCGGGTTTCACGTCCCGGTGCACAATGCCGTGGTGGTGGATGTACGAAAGCCCGTCCGCCAGGTCATAGCCGATGTGGGCCATGTGCACTGCCGAGAGCGGGCCTTGGGCGCCGCGGTGGCGCAGGTCCTGCCCGCGCACGAGTTCCATCACCAGGTAGGTGAGCGGACCGGCCGGGTCGCTGAGGTCGGCGCCGGCGTCGAAAAGCGTCACCAGGGCGTGGTGGCTCATTCCGGCCAGGATGCGGATTTCCTCACCCTGCCGGCGGGTTTGCTCCAGATCGTCGGCATCGCCGCGGAAGAGCTTGACCGCAACGTGGCGCTGGAGCAGTTCGTCGTGGGCCCGGAACACAGTGGACTGGCTGCCCCGGCCAATCAGGTCCGCAATCCGGTACCGGCCGCTCAGCAGGTAGCCGGGTTCCATGCGCTGCTTGGGTGTGACCGGGGTGGCACGGCCCGGTTGTGAAATGAGCTCTGTCAAGGAGTGTTCGTTATCCCTTAAAGCGGTGCCCGCCGATTTCGCCGGGCAGATCAGTCCAATACCGGCATTGGTGAAGATCCGGCGCCCGCATAATTAGCAAGGTTACTTATGGTACCGCGGTTTCCTGATTCAGGAAGACCCGCGGGCCACCTGATTCTCCGCGCCCGCAAGCGGGCGGAGACCGCTACTTCGCGGGGTTGTGCGTGCCGATCGGCAGCAGGGTCAGGTCCGGGTGGTTCTTTTCGATCCGGCGCAGGGCCCACACATCGTTGAACAGCGCGAGGTATTCGCCGTCGGAGCGCAACAGCACCTCGGCGCCGGGCACGGTGGCGAGCGCCGCCATGGCGTCCGCCGTCGAGATCCGGGCAATGGAATACGGCAGGCGTTCCAGCCGCATCGGCGCGCTGAAATCGTGCGCCATGCGGTCCTCCACCACTTCGAACTGCATGGGGCCGACGGCGGCCAGCACCGGGGCCTGATCGCCGCGGATGTCCGAGCGGAGCACCTGGATGACGCCCTCGTGTTCCAGCTGCTCGATGCCGCGGCGGAACTGCTTGAAGCGGCTGGGGTCCTTGGAGCGCGCCACCTGGAAGTGTTCCGGGGCGAACAGCGGGATGGCGGGGAACTCCACTGGCCGCTCGAGGAAGAGGCTGTCGCCCACCCGCAGCGAGGAGGCGTTGACGAGGCCCACGACGTCGCCGGGGAAGGCTTCGTCAATGACTTCGCGTTCGCGGCCGAAGACCTGCTGGGCATATTTGGTGGCGAAGGACTTGCCCGTCCGGCCCTGCGTCACCACCATGCCGCGTTCAAAGATGCCGGAGCAGACCCGGATGAAGGCGACGTGGTCCCGGTGCGCCTTGTTCATGCCGGCCTGGACCTTGAAGACGAAGCCGGCGAAGGGCGCGTCGACGGGCCGCGCAGCGCCGTCGACGTCGGGCCGCGGGGCGGCCGGCGGGGCGAAGTCCACGAGGGCGTCGAGGATCTCCTTGACGCCGAAGTTCAGGGCGGCGGAGCTGAAGAGGATCGGTGTGGCCTTGCCGGCGTGGAAGGCGTCGATGTCGAATTCAAGGTTGGATTCGATGACCAGCCCTGCCTCGTCAACGGCGTTGGACCAGTCGTCGCCCTGGCTCGCTGCGGCCTCGTCCGGCGTGAAGTACTCGGTGAGGGCGATGTTGGCGCCGGCGTTGTTGCGCTTGAACTGGGCAAAACGGTCGTTGCGCAGGTCCCAGACACCGCGGAAGTCACCGGAAATTCCCACGGCCCAGGTCAGCGGCATCGGCTGCAGGCCGGTGCGCTCGGTGATCTCGTCCATGAGGGCCAGCGCATCCAGGCCCGGCCGGTCCCATTTGTTGATCACGGTGATGATGGGCAGGTTGCGCTGCTTGCAGACCTCGAAAAGCTTCATGGTCTGGGTTTCCAGGCCCTTGGCGGCGTCCACGAGCATCACGGCGCAGTCGACGGCGGCCAGCACCCGGTAGGTGTCCTCGGAGAAGTCCGCGTGGCCGGGGGTGTCCAGCAGGTTGATCACGGTGTCCCGGTAGGCGAACTGCAGGGCCGCGGAGCTGATGGAAATGCCGCGGTCCTTCTCCATCTGCATCCAGTCCGAGACCGTCTCCTTGCGGTTGGCCTTGCCGCTGGAGGCGCCGGCGGTGCCGATCACCTTGGCGTGCAGCGCGAGCGCCTCGGTCAGCGTGGACTTGCCCGCGTCGGGGTGTGAGATGACCGCGAAAGTCCGACGCCGGGCCGCCTGCTTGTGAATCTCCTGGACTCGGGCGGGGCTGAGGACTTCTTGAGACACGGTGCTACTTTCGCTGCGGCTGTAGATGGTGTGGTCCCGGGCCTGCGGGATCCGGCAGGTGCGCGGGCTGTTCGGGAGTTCTGCGGAACTGCTGGAATTAGTTGGGGCGCGGCGCCGGGCAGACGGTGCATCCCAAGACTCCAAGTTTATCGCAGCCCGCGCCGCCGCCGCGAAGTGGTCCCGTGGCCGGAGCAGCGAGGGTCAAAAGTGCGGTCCGGGCGCAGGGTCCCGGCAGGCGTTCAGGAGGCGTTCCAGTCGGCGTCTTTTTGGACCACTTTGGGGCTTGTCCGTGCGGAAGTTGACCCGCTTTACCTCTACTATGGTGAGAGCGGGGAACCGAGTACTTTTGATCCTGCCGGCACCACAGAAAAAACACTGGAAACCGGCGCACCTGCGGGTTGAGGCCCGCACCTTTGAAGGGAATATCTATGGCTCGGAGCCCTGAAGATTCACTCAAGGCGACGCTGGGCCGAGTGGCACCGGGCACCGCCCTCCGCGACGGCCTCGAGCGGATCCTCCGCGGACGCACCGGCGCCCTGATCGTGCTGGGCATCGACAGGACCATCGAATCCATCTGTTCCGGCGGCTTCGACATCGGCATCGATTTCTCCCCCACGCGCCTGCGGGAACTGGCCAAAATGGACGGCGCCATCATCTGCGACAAGGACGCCAGCAACATCCTGCGCGCGGCCGTCCAGCTGGTCCCCGACTCCAGCATCGAGACCCAGGAATCCGGCACCCGGCACCGGACCGCCGAGCGGGTGGCCATCCAGACCGGCGTCCCGGTGATCTCGGTCAGCCAGTCCATGCAGATCATCGCCCTCTACGTGAACGGGCTCCGGCACGTCCTGGAGGGCTCGGAGAAGGTCCTGGCCCGCGCCAACCAGGCCCTGGCGACCCTGGAACGCTACCGCTCGCGCCTGGACCAGGTGACCAGTTCCCTGTCGGCCCTGGAAATCGAGGCCATGGTGACGGTCCGCGACGTCGCCGTGACCCTGCAGCGCCAGGAGATGGTCCGCCGGATTTCCGAGGAGATCTCCCAGTACGTGCTGGAACTCGGCGAGGACGGCCGGCTGCTTTCGCTCCAGCTGGACGAGCTGACGGTGGGCCGCGGCCCCGGCAGCGACGTGATCATCCGCGACTACTCGAGCCCGGACGCTTCCGCCGAGGACATCGACCTCGCCGTGAAGTCGCTCGTGAACCTGGGACCCACCGAGCTGATCGACCTGGGCAAGATCGCCGGGATCGTTGGCTTCGCCGGCGGCGAGGCGAACCTCGACGCCGTCGTCCAGCCGCGCGGCTACCGGCTGCTTTCCGGGCTGAAGGCTGTCCCGAAGGCCGTCGCCGACCGCCTGGTGGACCACTTCGGCGGCCTGCAGTTCCTGATGGCGGCCACGATCGATGACCTCATGACGGTGGACGGCATCGGCGACCAGCGGGCCCGGACGGTCCGCGAGGGCCTGAGCCGGATGGCCGAGGCCAGCCTGCTGGACCGCTTCCTCTGATCCCCGCCGGCCCACCCCCGTCGATTGCTCCGTAGGTGCCCTTTTGGACCCTCAAAACGGCACCTGGGCCCACGCCGGCAGGGTTCCCTGGCCGAACTTGTGAGGCGAGGGTGCCGGTGGGGAGCAGTCGATGGGGATTAGTTGAGCTGGAACACGGCTTTGGGGCTGGTCTTGTTTCCCAGCCGCGCGGTGAAGACGTAATAGGCGCCGCCTGCTCCCGGCTTGGCCTCGATCGGCGCGCAGCCCTGGAGGGTGCGGTTGCGCTGCCAGGGGAAGTTTGCCGTCTCGCTCTGCCCCGGCGGGATGGTCTTCACGAGGTCCGTGGCGTCCGCCTGGCAGTCTGTCGACGAAAAGATCCGGTCCGAGCCGCTCGTGACGAGGAATTCCATCTGGGAGGTCCCGATATTGATCTCGCACGGCACCCTGTTGCCGTTCGTCACCTTGAGCGTGAGCACCGGGTTCTCGCCGTCGGCGTAGGCGGGCTTGTCAGTGGCGGCCGTGACGGTTACGAGATTCTGCTCGCAGCCGTTCCCCTCCTGAGTAGCAGCAGCTGAGGGCGTGGTTTCCGGTCCGGCGGCCGGCTCCGTTTCCTTGCCCGACGGCGCCGCGCCTCCCCCGGAGGGGGACTGTCCGCCGGAGGAGGACTGCCCGGCGTTGAGGACACTGGAGACGGCGGCGAACCCGCCGATGGCGACGGCGATCACGAGCAGCAGGGCGGCGCCCACAAACAACCGGCGACGGCGGTAGACGGGACTGGTCGGTTTCCGCGCAGGCTTGCGGGTAGGCCCATGGGCCGGCTTGCGGGCAGGCTTGCGCGCCGCCGTTGCTCCGCTGCCCGAAGCCCCCGGCCGGGAACCCCGGGTTCCTGAGTTGTCTTGCCTGCCCATCCTTCTAGGCTAGAGAACCGCGCCGGGTATGGGGCCCTCCCACGCCGCGGGCGGAGTGTGGCCCTCATCTATTACGCTGAATCCATCAAAGCTCTCGCCGATTCCCCCGCTGCCCCCATTGTTGCCGCCCGCCCGGAAGATACTCCCGCGGGCCTGCCCCTGCCTGCCCTTCATGACGCCCTCACCGCCTGGTTCGAGGCGAACGCCCGCGACCTGCCGTGGCGCGCTGCTGAGTGCACACCGTGGGGCGTGCTGGTCAGCGAGATCATGCTGCAGCAGACACCGGTGGTGCGCGTGCTGCCGGTCTGGGAGGAGTGGCTGAGGCGCTGGCCCGAGCCTGCCGACCTCGCCCGGGAGCCTGCCGGCGAAGCGGTCCGGGCATGGGGACGGCTGGGATATCCGCGGCGCGCGTTGCGGCTGCACGCTGCCGCCGTCGCGATCGTTGCCAGCCACGGCGGCAGGGTCCCCGGCACGTACCCGGACCTGCTGGAGCTGCCCGGAGTGGGGAGCTACACCGCGGCGGCCGTCGCCGCCTTCGCCTTCGGGCGCCGGGAAACCGTGGTGGACACCAATATCCGCCGCGTGCATGCCCGCCTGTTTTCCGGCGCGGCCCTGCCTTCGCAGGCGCTGACCGCGGCTGAAATGCGGCTGGCCGCGCAGTCGCTGCCGGACGACGTCGGCTCCTCCGTCCGCTGGAACGCCTCCGTCATGGAACTCGGGGCGCTGGTGTGCACTGCGAGGTCGCCGAAGTGCCGCGAATGCCCCGTGAGCGGCTCCTGCGCGTGGCTGGCCGCCGGCGAGCCGCCACCAACGTACACACCGAAGGGGCAGTCGTGGCACGGAACCGACCGCCAGGTGCGGGGAGCCGTGATGGCAGTGCTCCGCGCGGCCGAGTCGCCGGTCGCCCCGGAGTTGTTCCAGCGCGCTCCGGCGGACCTTGGCTTCGAACCGGACGGGATCGGAATCCCGCTGGCCGCCCTGCACCGGCTCAATTCCGCCCCGGAGCAGCTGGAGCGCGCCTTGGCCGGGCTGCTGGACGACGGGCTGGCCGAGCTGCAACCGTCCGGTTTCCAGCTCCCCGCCTGATCCGATCCCCCTGGCCAACGTCCCCTGGTTCCGTCACGTCCCGCCCGGTCCTGTCCCGACCGAAGGACCCTAGCTGAACAGGACTCCCGGAACTACCCTGAAACATGCGCACGTTCGCGGCAGTGGCGGGTCTGGGTTGCGCGGCACTCCTGCTCACCGGGTGCCAAACTGAGGTGGCGTGCCCTGCGATCGCCCAGGCCCCGGTGGTCGCCCTGACGGTGGCGCGCGAGTACTCCGGATTGGTGAAAACCGTCCGGCTGAAAGCCTGCCAGGACGGCCGGTGCACGGAGGCCGAACTCGAGCTAATCCCCGGGAGCACGTCGGTGGATCAGGGCTGCGAACCGGGGCCCGGCGGCGGGGACCGGCCCTGCTCCGCGACCTCCTCGCCGGACGGCACCCTGACGGGGATGCTCCTGCTAGATCCGCTGACGGAGTCCCCCATCGAGGCTACTTCCAGCGGCACGGACCCCGGCGGCAGTCCCCTGCCGGTCCGGACCCTGACCTTCACGCCCCGGGTTGCGTACCCGTATGGCGAGCAGTGCGGAAAGTTCATCTCAGCCGGGGTGCTGCTGGATGCGGAAGGCCTCCGGCAAGCCGGTTAGCGCGGGTGGTTGGCGCGCGGGAAGAGGAGTGCAAAAGTGAACTCGAAGAACATCAGCCACTGGATCCGGGCAGGGCTCTGGGCGCTGCCGGTCTCCGCGCTCGTCACTGCCTGGGCCACGCTGGAGCCGCAGCCGGACCAGGAGAGGGACCCGGATGCCTGGTCCCGGTTTGTCAGTTCCGACTCGTACCAGGTCAGCCACATCTTCGGCAGCACGGCCGGCACCATCCTCGCGATTTTTGGCGCCTTCGCCCTCGGCTGCTGCCTGGCGAACAGCCGCGTTGGGACCTTGGCGTTGGCGGCGATGGTCACCGCCGTCGCCGGTACGGCGTTGCTGCTGGTGCCGGCCGCAATTTCCACCTTTGCCACGCCTGCAATCGGCAAGGCCTACGTGGCCGGAAATCACGACGTGATGCAGCTGGAATTCCCATGGTCCATGACAGTGGCGTTCCTGCTTGGCCTCCTGCTCGCCTTCCTCGGCAACGTACTGCTGGGCGTCGCCGTGTGGCGTTCACACGTGCTGCCCCGCTGGGCCGGGGCGCTCTGGGTGGTGGGCGCCGTCGTGTTTTATGTCCTGGGGGTCGTCCTGGGCCAGGCGACGACCGGAAGCAGCCTGCCGACCCAGACCGCGGGGGCTTTGCTCATGGCAGTCGGCGGCGGGTGGATCGCATGGGGCTGGTCCCGGGAAGCCACGCCGGCACCGGACCTGACCGCGGCCGGCACGGCGTGAGCTCCGGCCGTTAGGGTTCCCCGAAGCCCGCCGTGATCAGCCGGCCCAGATAGTCCACGGCCTTGGCGGCATCCGGGCCGCTGGCTTCAACGTGCAGGACCGTTCCCTTTGCCGCCCCCAGCATCATGAGCTCCGTCATTGACGCGCCGTCAGCGCCGTTGATAGTCACCTCGGCGTCCAGGCCGGACAGCCCGCCGGAGATCTTCGCGGCCGGACGGGCGTGCATGCCCGCCTGGTTGACCAGTTCAAAGTCCCCTGTCGCCTCCGGTGGACGATGCTCATGCGGGTGCGCCGGCGCGGCCGGCGGCCGGTAGACCGCCTCCGCGGCCTCCTTCACGCCCGCGGCGTCCGCGCCGGCCTGGGCGGCCACTGCGGCGGCAACCAGTCCCTCGACCAGCGGAGCATCGGCCAGGAGCACGGAGGAAGGATCCGTTACGAACTCCAGCGCGGACTCGGCAGTCATCACCGCCGAACCCAGGTCCGTCAGGACCACCGTGCCGTGACTGTTGGCGTCCGCGGCCTGTTCCAGCGCCGCCATGACGCGTTCGAGGCTGGTGCCGATCCGGCCGTCATCGGTGCCGCCGGCGGGAAGGATCAGCACATCCGGCGCCATCTGGGCGGCAAGCTCGACGGCGCCGTCGGCGATCTTTTCACTGTGGGAGACGACGACGAGATTGACCGTCATTCGGCCGCCCCGACGGCGGCGCGCAGGATCAGGGCGCTGGAAACGGCGCCCGGATCCCGGTGGCCGATGCTGCGCTCCCCCAGGTAGCTGGCGCGCCCCTTGCGGGCGAGCATCGGGTCGGTGGAGACGGCCCCGGCCTCCGCCGCCTCTGCGGCGGCCAGAAGAACCTTGCGCACGTCGCTGTCCCCGGCAGCGGCAGCCGCCGCGTCCACCGCCGGAGTCCAGGCGTCAACCATCGTCTTGTCGCCTGATTCGGCCTTTCCGCGGGCCACGATCCCGTCCCGCGCGGCCTGGATCGCGGTGGCGAGGGTACCGGCGTCGATGTCGGCCGCCTCGCCCAGCGCCGTGGCCGCCCGGAGGAACGCCGTGCCGTACAGCGGGCCGGCCGCCCCGCCGACTTTGGACATCAGGGTCATCGCGGTCAGCTTCAGGGCGGCCCCTGCCGTTTCCGGCGGCGTCTCGGCGATCTTGACCATCACCGCTTTGAAGCCGCGGTCCATGTTCTCGCCGTGGTCGGAATCCCCGATGGGCCTGTCCAGCTCGATGAGCTCTTCCCGGTGTTCCGCCATGGCCTGGGCCGAAAGGGTCAGCCAACGCACTGCCCAGGTGACGTCCAGCCCCACGGTCAGACGCCCCAGCGGAGGGCCGGCGTGTGGACGGGTGCGTCCCAGAGCGCCGTCATCTCATCATCGAGGCGCAGGACGGTAATGGAGCAGCCCTGCATTTCGAGGGACGTGATGTAGTTTCCGACCAGCGAGCGTGCCACGGTGATGCCCTGTCCGGCCAGCTGCTGCGCGGCGCGGCGGTAAACGATGTAGAGCTCGCTCTGCGGGGTGCCGCCCATGCCGTTGACGAACAGCAGGACCTTGTCCCCCGAGGCGAGCCCGAGGTCGCTGACCACCGGTTCCAGCAGACGGTCGGTGATCCCGTCGGCGTTCTCCATCGCGATGCGGTGCCGGCCGGGTTCACCGTGGATGCCGATGCCGATCTCGATTTCGTTTTCCTCGAGCTCGAAGCTTGGTGCCCCCGCGTGCGGGACGGTGCAGGCGGTCAACGCGACGCCCATGCTGCGCACATTCTGGTTGACCCGGTCCCCCACGGCGGCGACGGCGTCGAGGCTGTCCCCGCGCTCGGCGGCGGCACCGGCGATCTTCTCCACCAGGACAGTCCCGCCCACGCCGCGCCGTCCGGCGGTGTACAGCGAATCCTGCACCGCGACGTCGTCGTTCACCAGCACGGTGCGGACGTCCACCCCTTCCGCCTGGGCGAGCTCGGCAGCCGTCTCAAAATTGAGGACGTCACCGGTGTAGTTCTTCACGATGTGCACGACGCCGGCGCCTGAGTTGACGGCGAGGGTGGCCGGGAGGATCTGGTCGGGTGTGGGCGAGGTGAACACGGCTCCCGGCACTGCGGCGTCGAGCATGCCCATCCCGACGTAGCCGCCGTGCAGGGGCTCGTGCCCGCTGCCGCCGCCGGAGACCAGTCCGACTTTTCCTGCCACCGGCGCGTCTTTGCGCACGATGTACTTGGGGTCCGCAAAAACGGTCACGAGGTCGGCATGGGCAAGCCCGAAGCCCTCCACTGACTCGTCAACCACGGCGCGGGGATCATTGATGAGCTTCTTCATTGGTGTGCTCCCTGGATGGTGTCCTGGCTGCTTGCTTAGACCCTACTACCGGGGCCCATGCCAGCGGTAGGCTCCGGTTTCACAACCTTCTGGCGCGGAAGCGGGCTCTCCCGGACGGCAGTCCTCCCCGGGAACCGCGGGTGCATCAGCTGGGTCTGTCTGCCCGCAACGGGAAGTTCGGCCAGGCGTCGTTGCCAAGCCAGGAGAAAGGCGGCGCTGTGAGCCGTCCTTCACTGATCTCTGGTACCGCGCCCTCGTCCTCCCCGGCGCCCGGATCCGCGGAGCGCGTGTCGGTAGCGGGTCGCGGGGCCGCGTCGGCGATTGTCATTTGGAATGCGGAGAAATCTGGAAAAATCACGCGATCGTGCAATTTCTTGCCTCCGAAACTCGGGAAGTCCACCCCCTGGACCGGGATCAGTTTATCCATCAAATTTATTGATGGGAAGACCCGGTTCCGCATGCCTGGCCGGGCACATTTTCCGGTCCGGCCGGGCGCTCCGGCGGTAAGCATCTCGGCGTTCTTATTGCGGCGTTCTATTTGCGGCCTTTTGCGGCGCTAGGCGCCGCGGAACTACAGGACCTTGATCATTCTTGTATTGCCGAGGGTATTGGGCTTCACGCGGGCCAGGTCCAGGAACTCGGCAACACCCTCATCATGGGAGCGCAGGAGTTCGGAGTACACCACTGGGTCGACGGCGGTCTGGTCGGCCATGACTTCGAAGCCGTGTTTCTTGAAGAAGTCCACCTCAAAGGTCAGGCAGAACACGCGGGAAACGCCCAGGGCCCGGGCGTCCTCGAGCAGGCGCTCGACGAGCAGATGGCCCACGCCCTTACCCCGCCAGGCATCCGATGCCGCGAGGGTGCGCACCTCGGCGAGGTCCTCCCACATAACGTGCAGCGCCCCGCAGCCGATCACTTCGCCGTCAGGGGACTCGGCGATCCGGAACTCCTGCAGGCTTTCGTAGTAGGCCACGGTTTCCTTGGCCATCAGGATCCGCTGATCGGCCAGAGGGGCCACAAGCGTCTTGATCGCCCCGACATCGCTGGTGCGGGCAGGGCGGATGCGGATTGGCTCAGTCACAGCCCAATCCTACTGGGGGTGGACGTCCCTTCCGATCAGGATTAGGCGAGGTGAGCAATGCACAAGGCGGAGGAGGCTGGGACATTTGGAGGAGGCTACAGGCCCAGCTCAGCCGGCACCGGCAGATCCTTGTCGAGCAGGTTCCTGGCGAGGAAGTGCTCGACGACGCCGTACCAGACCTTGGCGTGCTGCGGCTGCAGGATCCAGTGGTTTTCATCCGGGAAATACAGGAATCGGTGCTCGGTTGCGCCGTTTTCGTCGGCGGCCAGCTGGGACTTGGAGAGGAGTTCGTACCAGAGGCGCAGGCCCTCGCCGATCGGGACGCGGTAGTCCTTGTCGCCGTGGATGACGAGCATCGGCGTGCTGATGTTCTCCACGTGCAGGTGC
This sequence comes from Arthrobacter sp., assembly GCA_035466775.1. Lineage (GTDB taxonomy): Bacteria > Actinomycetota > Actinomycetes > Actinomycetales > Micrococcaceae > Arthrobacter. The sequence continues at coordinate 57,511 of DATIUQ010000063.1, read as the reverse complement.
GGGGAGTTCTCCAGCGCCATCTCGGCCGTCATTTCCCGGAGCCAGTACTGCGCGGCGTCGGTGGTGGGGCCAAACTGGTCCAGCGCCCAGAGGCTGGCGTGGGTAACGATAGCCTTGAAGCGGTCCGTGTGGCCGGCCACCCAGTTGGCCATGTAGCCGCCGAAGGAACCGCCCATGGCAGCCGTGCGGGTCTCGTCGATGTCCGGCCGCTGCACAACGGCGTCGGTGATGGCCATCAGGTCCGTGAACGGGGCCTTGCCCCACTCGCCCCAGCCGCGCTGGATATGGTGCTGGCCGTAGCCGGTGGAAAGCGCCGGATCCGGCAGCAGCACGGCGTAGCCCCGGGCCACCAGCAGCCAGGGATTCCAGCGCCAGGTCCAGGCGTTCCAGGAGCCCAGCGGGCCGCCGTGGATCCAGAGCAGCAGGGGTGCCGGGTTTCCGGCGGTGGCGCCCTCGGGGAGTGCCAGGTAGGCCGGCACGCGGGTACCGTCGGCCGCCGTCGTCTCGACGCGTTCCAGGGCGCCCTTGTAGTGCGGGCGTTCTGCGGGGGCAGGGAGGCGGACGACGTCGCCGCTGGCGAGGTCGATCCGCACGGCTTCCGCCGGGAATTCGTAGGAGCTGCGCAGCGCGTAGGCGGTGCGCCCGTCGGGGGCGACCACGACGTCGGTATACGCGGCGGTGTCGGCGGTCAGGCGGACAGCCTGGCCGGCTCCCCCGCCTCCGGTGACGCTGATCCGGAAGACGGGCGACGCGCCGTCGTCGTCCGCGGTGGCGAGCACGGCCGATCCGTCCGGCAGCCACGCGGCGGGGCGCGGCCAGCGGTCCCAGTCGTCCGCGAGCGGCGTCAGGGCGGCTTCGGCCGCGGGCGCGCCGCCGCTCACGTCGAGCAGGTGCAGCTTGACCTGCGGGGCCGCCTCCGGCGTGGTGTCGGTCTCGCTGATCACGACGAGCGTCCGGTTGTCGGGGCTGACCGGCCCGGGGAAATAGCTCATGCCCTCGGTATCCAGCAGCACCTTGCGGGTGCCGGTGGCGACGTCGATCGCGACCAGGATGGAGCGTGAATCCGCGCGGGCAAGCGGCTTGTCGAAGCTGCTGTAGATGGTCTTCCCGTCCGGGCTGACGACGGCCTCTGAGTCACGCAGCCCGCTCCCGGCGTCGGGGGTGAGGTTGCGGAGCTTGAGCGGCGCTGCGGCGTCAACCGTTGCCGGTTTGCCCGGTTCCCGTTCCTCGCCCGGTTCGACGGCGAAGAGTCTCGGCTGGGCGGGCCCCAGGTCGGCGTCCCAGTAGCGGACGGGATAGCCGCTGTGCAGGATGGCGGAGACCTTGTTGTCCTTGCGCGCCTTGCGGCGTTCCTCGTCGCTGTCCTCGTCCGTGGATCCCGCGAGCACGGACGCATTGACGAACAGGGCGCCGGTGTCTTTCGCTGCCAGGAGTCCGTTGACTCCACCGGCCCGGGTGAGCACCACCCGGGCCTCGCCGCCGTCCGCGGGCAGCATCCACAGTGCACTCACGGGGTCAGCCTCGGGGGCTTCCGGGTCGGGACGGGCGGAACCGAAGTACAGGTCACCGCTGGCGGCGAACACCGCCCCGGCCTCGCCCTTGGCGCTGCGGGTGATCCGGCGGGCCTGCTTCTGCCCTTCCGGGTCCAGTTCCCACAGTGCGGTGCCGTATTCGGTGCCCTTGGCATTCAGCGTGGCCACAGTGGTGACCAGCCTCTTGCCGTCGGGGCTCAGCGCCAAGCCGCTGACCTTCGGGATGGCGAGGTAGTGGTCCAGGTCGTGGAACGGTGTCTCGGGTTTTTCGCCCAGGGTCTCTGAATCGTTGGAAGCCATGCACCGATTCAACACCCCCTGTGCGGTGGATCACATCAAGTTCACTGAGAGTGAAACACTGCTTTCAGACTCGACGGCGGCCAGTGCCGGGCTGGAGACGGCACAACGCAAAGGCCCCGCCACTCCCTGACGGGAATGACGGGGCCTCTGAGTTGGCGCTAGACGCTCGGAGCGATCTCCGGGATGCGCGGCTTGGCGTTGCCGGCGAAGGTGAACTTGGCGTCGTCGCCTTCGCCGTCCACATCCACTACAACGATGTCGCCGGCGTGGATCTCGCCGAAGAGGATCTTCTCGGACAGCTGGTCCTCGATCTCGCGCTGGATGGTCCGGCGCAGCGGCCGGGCACCCATGGCGGGGTCGTAGCCGCGGGTGGCCAGGAGCACCTTGGCCGCGGGCGTGAGCTCGATGCCCATGTCCTTGTCCTTGAGGCGCTTCTCCAGGCGGCCGACGAACATGTCCACGATCTCGATGATCTCGTCCTGGGTCAGCTGCGGGAAGACCACAACGTCGTCAACACGGTTCAGGAACTCGGGGCGGAAGTGCTGCTTGAGCTCCTCCGTGACGCGGGCCCGCATCCGGTTGTAGCCGGTCTGCGTGTCCGTCCCGGACTGGAAACCGGTGGCGACGCTCTTGGAAATGTCCCGGGTGCCGAGGTTCGTGGTCATGATGATCACGGTGTTCTTGAAGTCCACCACGCGGCCCTGGGAGTCGGTCAGGCGGCCGTCTTCCAGGATCTGCAGCAGCGAGTTGAAGAGGTCGGCGTGCGCCTTTTCCACTTCGTCGAACAGGACCACGGAGAACGGACGACGGCGGACCTTCTCGGTCAGCTGTCCGCCTTCCTCGTAGCCTACGTAGCCGGGAGGGGCACCGAAGAGCCGCGACACCGTGTGCTTCTCCGAGTACTCGGACATGTCCAGGGTGATCAGGGCATCTTCCTCGCCGAACAGGAATTCGGCCAGGGCCTTGGCGAGCTCGGTCTTGCCGACGCCGGTGGGGCCGGCGAAGATGAACGAACCGCCCGGACGCTTCGGGTCCTTCAGGCCTGCACGGGTGCGGCGGATCGCCTGCGACAGGGACCTAATGGCCTCGTTCTGGCCGACGACGCGCTTGTGCAGCTCGTCTTCCATCTTCAGCAGGCGCGAGGATTCTTCCTCGGTCAGCTTGAAGACCGGGATGCCGGTCGAGTTCGCCAGCACTTCGGCGATCAGGTCCTCATCCACCTCGGAGATGTCGTCCATGCCGCCGGTCTTCCACTGGCGTTCCTTCTCGGCACGTTCGGCAATGAGCTTCTGCTCCTTGTCGCGCAGCGAGGCGGCGCCTTCGAAGTCCTGCGCGTCAATCGCGGATTCCTTCTCCAGCTTCATGGCGGCGATCTTCTCGTCCATGACCTTGAGCTCCGGCGGGGCCGTCATCCGGCGGATGCGCAGGCGGGCGCCGGCCTCATCGATCAGGTCGATCGCCTTGTCCGGCAGGAAGCGGTCCGAGATGTAGCGCTCGGAGAGGCTCGCGGCCGAGGCGAGGGCGCCGTCGGTGATGGTGACGCGGTGGTGCGCCTCGTACCGGTCACGGAGGCCCTTGAGGATCTCGATCGCGTGGGCGACGGAGGGCTCCTTGACCTGGATCGGCTGGAAACGGCGTTCCAGCGCGGCATCCTTCTCGATGTGCTTGCGGTACTCGTCCAGCGTGGTGGCGCCAATGGTCTGGAGCTCGCCGCGGGCCAGCATCGGCTTCAGGATCGAGGCCGCGTCGATGGCGCCCTCGGCGGCACCGGCACCCACCAGGGTGTGGATTTCATCGATGAACAGGATGATGTCGCCGCGGGTGCGGATTTCCTTGAGGACCTTCTTGAGGCGCTCTTCGAAATCGCCGCGGTAGCGGGAACCGGCCACGAGGGACCCGAGGTCCAGCGTGTAGAGCTGCTTGTCCTTGATGGTCTCCGGGACGTCGCCGCGGACAATCGCCTGGGCAAGGCCTTCGACGACGGCGGTCTTGCCGACGCCGGGCTCACCGATCAGGACGGGGTTGTTCTTGGTGCGGCGGGAAAGGACCTGCATGACGCGTTCCATTTCCGATTCGCGCCCGATGACCGGGTCCAGCTTGTTCTCGCGCGCTGCCTGGGTCAGGTTGCGGCCGAACTGGTCCAGGACGACGGAACCGGCGGGAGTGCCTTCGGCCTGCCCTGGGCCGACGCCGGCACCGGTGGTTTCCTTGCCCTGGTAGCCCGAGAGCAGCTGGATGACCTGCTGGCGGACGCGGTTGAGGTCCGCACCGAGCTTGACCAGCACCTGGGCGGCAACGCCTTCACCCTCGCGGATGAGGCCGAGCAGGATGTGCTCGGTGCCGATGTAGTTGTGTCCCAGCTGCAGGGCCTCGCGGAGCGAGAGTTCCAGGACCTTTTTGGCGCGCGGGGTGAAGGGGATGTGTCCGGACGGGGCCTGCTGGCCCTGCCCGATGATCTCCTGTACCTGCTCGCGGACGCCGTCGAGCGAAATGCTCAAGGACTCAAGGGCTTTGGCAGCAACACCTTCACCTTCATGGATCAGACCCAAGAGGATGTGTTCGGTACCAATGTAATTGTGGTTCAGCATGCGTGCCTCTTCTTGGGCAAGCACAACTACGCGACGGGCACGGTCCGTAAATCGCTCAAACATTTCGCCACACTCCTAGCTACGACGTACTTTGATGCTACGTGGCCGGGTTCAAGATTTGGGGCTTGTTCGCCACAGGGGAAACCCGGATGCCGAAGCGGCGTCACATGGGCCCGCCAACCCGGCCCGGCCATGGCCCTGCGACGGCGCTGGCAGCCGGTCCGGCGTCGGCTGCGCGTACCGCGGGCGGACCGGCTGCGGGCTCCAGATCCGGACCGGGGCGCGCTCCTGCCCAGTTACTTCCCGCGACACCCCGAACATGCGGCGCGTCATGGCGTGTTGCCCGCTTTTCCGGCCGGTAACTGGGCTGGAACGTTTGGCGACCTGGAACATACGGCGACCTGGAACGCACGGCGACGCCTCCGGCCACCGCGGGCACACATGACAAAGCCCCCGCCCGAAGGCGGGGGCCAGTCATTGGTATTGCAGTCTGGCGCTGTGTCCGCGACGCAGCGTTCCTGGCTGACTGCTAGGAATTCGCCTTTTGGTAGGCTTCCTGAATTTCAGCCTGAATACGGCCGCGGCTGTTTACCGCATAGCCGTTATCGCGGGCCCACTGCCGGATCTGGGCGGAGTCCTGATTCCGGCCGGAGGCAATCTTGGTGCGCGTTGCGCGGCCGCTTGAGGTCTTGCGTGCGTGGGCCACAAACCTCTCAACTGCCGAACGTAGTTCTGCGGCATTGTCCGTCGACAGGTCGATTTCGTAACTGACGCCGTCAAGGCCGAACCGGACGGTCTCGTCCGCGGATCCCCCATCCAGATCATCGACAAGGATGATTTTCACTTTCTGTGCCATTAAAGACTCTCTTTCCAAAAGGATGAGTATTTAGGAAAAGCAGGATGTATCTGGTTAAAAGTATCCTCTGCTTTATGGCAACGAGTCAAAGCGAAAAAGAGTTTCCAAAGGAAAACCCAAGGCGGAATAGCCGGCTATTAGTTCGGGCCGTTGGAATGGCCGTCGCTGCGGAGCGTATCCGCCCCGTGGACATTTCCATCGGCCTCCGCCTGGGCACGCGCTTCGGCCTGCCGCTCCGATTTGTCGGCATTGAAAATCGATTTCATGGCAAACCAGAAGATCAGCCCGACCACCACGGAGGGAAGCAGTACGGCAACGTATTCCATGGTCAGTGTCCTTCGGGCTTCAGCAGCGGGAACAGAATCGTCTCGCGGATACCGGCGCCGGTGAACAGCATGACCAGCCGGTCGATGCCCAGGCCGATCCCGCCCATCGGCGGCGCTCCATACTCCAGCGCGCGGAGGAAATCGTCGTCCAACTGCATGGCCTCGACGTCGCCGGCGGCGGAGCGGCGGGACTGCTCGGTGAGCCGTTCGCGCTGGATCACCGGGTCAATCAGCTCGGAGAACGCGGTGCCGCGCTCCATGCCGCCGATGATGAGGTCCCACGCTTCGATCAGCCGGTCATCCTCGCGGTGCTGGCGGGCCAACGGCTGGGCGGAGGGCGGGTAGTCGTAGACGAACGTGGGGTTGAGCAGGGTCGGTTCCACCAGCTCGCCGAAGAGCTCCACCACAAGCTTCTCGGCGTCCCAGGCGGCGTCGACCTTGACCTCGTGCTTGGCGGCCAGCGCCAGCAGCTCGGCGGCCGGGGTCGCCGGCGTGATGTCCTGGCCCACGAAGTCGGACAGTCCCGGGTAGACCGCCATCCACGCCCAGTCGCCGTCGAGGTTGATCTCGCCGGCTTCGGTCTGCAGGACGCGGCCCACGCCGGCGGCGTCGGCGGCGTCGAGGATGAGTTCCTTGATCCGGTCCGCCATAACGAACTGGTCCGCCCACGCCTCATAGCTTTCCAAGGTGGTGAACTCGGGGCTGTGCGTGGAGTCCACGCCCTCGTTGCGGAAGACGCGGCCCATGTCGTAGACGCGGTCGATTCCGCCGACGACGGTGCGCTTGAGGTACAGCTCGGTGGCGATGCGAAGGGTCATCTTCTGGTCGAAGGCGTTCATGTGCGTCTCGAAGGGGCGGGCCGTGGCGCCGCCGTGGACCAGCTGCAGCATGGGGGTTTCCACCTCGACGTAGCCCTGGCGGTGCAGGGTTTCGCGGATGGAGCGGGTGATCGCTGCCCGGGTGTAGACCATTTCGCGGGCCTCGTCGCGCACGATCAGGTCCACGTAGCGCTGGCGGACGCGGGTTTCCTCGTTGAGGCCGGCGTGCAGCACGGGCAGCGGGCGCAGGGCCTTGGACGCCATGGACCAGGACTCGGCCATCACGGAGAGCTCGCCGCGCCGCGAGGAGATAACCTCACCCTTGATGAAGACGTGGTCGCCCAGGTCCACGAGGGCCTTCCAGTCGGCGAGCGCGTCCTCGCCGATGTTGGCCAGGCTCAGCATGATCTGCAGCCGGACGGCCTTGCCGTCGACACCGCCCTCCTGGAGCGTGGCGAAGCAGAGCTTGCCGGTGTTGCGGATGAAGACGATGCGGCCGGTCACGCCGACGACTTCGCCGGTGGTTTCGTCAGCCTGGAGGTGCGCGTACTTTTCGCGGACGTCATTGAGTGAATGCGTGCGTTCCACACCCACCGGATACGCCTCGATGCCGCGCTCGATCAGCTTGGCGCGCTTCTCCATGCGGATGCGCGTCTGTTCGCTGGCGTCGTGGGAATCGGCGGCGGTGTTCGGGGCGGAGGTGTTTTGGGAAGTCACAATCCCCAAGTTTACCGGGGATTCCGCCGGGGCAGGTCCCGCCCGGCAAAGGCCCCCGCGGAATCGATGCCGCGGAATAGACTCAGGGCTGTGGAGACACGGATCATCAGCACCGACGACGGCGAGGGCCACCTCGAGGTGCTCTCCTTCCGTCCGCCTCCCGGACCGGTCCCGGACGGGTCCGGTTTCGGGCCAGCGCCCGGGCCGGGAGTCGTCGTCGTGCACGGCACCATGATCACCGCCGGGCTGTACCGTCCGTTCGCCTGGAACATCAGCCGACTGCTGGGCCGCCCGGTACATTGCTACAACCGGCGCGGGCGGGCCGGTTCCTCCCCGCAACCGGCCGGCTACTCGGCGGCCATGGAGGTCGGTGATCTGGCTACGGCGATGCGGGAAACGGAATCGAGCGACGTGGTGGCGCACAGCTACGGCGGCTTCGTGGCCCTGCAGGCGGCACGGACGTTGCCGATCCGCAGGATGGTGACCTACGACGCCGCCGTGTCCCTCTCCGGGAACCTCACCCACCGCTGGCGTCCCGAGCTGGAACGTTCGGTTGCCGCGGGGGAACTCGACGAGGCCTGGGCACACCTGGTCCAGGGCATTGAGGTGGGAGGGCCGGTATCCAAGCTCCCGCTGGGCGCGCTTCGGATGCTTAGCATCCTCTCGGCCCAGACCAGCATCGGGGCCGAGATGCGCGAACTGCTGCCCACTGCCGTCGCGGAGATGCGTGCGGTGCTGGACGCCGACGCCGAACTGGACGACTTCGCGGCCGTGACCACCCCGACGCTGATGCTGAGCGGCGGCTGGAGCCCGGATTACTTCGTCGAAACGGGCAGGCAACTGGCCGCCGCCGTCCCTTCCATTGAGTGTGCCGTGCTGCCGGGCCAGCTCCACGAAAGCCCGCTCCGTCCCGGAATCCGGCTGCCCCGGGCGGTGGCGCGGTTCCTCCTGGCCGGGGAGGGGCGTCTGCAGCCCCTCCCGGCGCGCAGGAGGCGGTTCAGGCTGGGCCGCTGAGGGGCGCGCCCTTACAATCGGTGGGCGACCCCTTCGAAAGGACCCCCTTGGCCAAGCTCTACTTCCGCTTCGGCGCGATGAACTCCGGCAAGTCAACGGGCCTGCTGCAGGCCGCCTTCAACTATGAGGAACGCGGCCAGCGGGTCCTGCTGGCCAAGCCGGATGTGGACACCAAGGGCGACGCCGACGTCGTCTCGCGCCTGGGCATGACCCGGTCGGTGGACTTCCTGATCCCGGCCGGTGCATCCGCCCGCGACCTCTTTACCGCCCAGGCCCACGGCGACGACCCCAATGCGCTGCTGGAGCACGTGGACACGCAGCCCGTGGCATGCCTGCTGGTGGACGAGGCCCAGTTCCTCGAACCGGCGCAGGTGGACGATCTGTTCCGGATCGCCGTGCTGGACAACGTTCCCGTGCTGGCCTACGGAATCCGCACGGACTTCCGCACCCGGGCGTTCCCCGGATCGTTGCGTCTGCTGGAAATCGCGCACACGCTGGAGGAACTCAAGACGATCTGCCGCTGCGGCCGCAAGGCCATCTTCAACACCCGACGGGCAGGCGACGCGGTGGTCTTCGACGGCGACCAGGTCGCGATCGACGGCCAGGACGTCTGGTACGAGTCGCTCTGCGGCTCCTGCTACCTCGAGGTCTCCGGCGGGCGGCTGGGCGACTAAACGTCCACGGCCGCGTCGAACCCCCTACTACGCCGTAGCTGCAGCCTCGGCTAGGCTCGGAGCATGACCCGCGAGAACATCAGAACCCCCGACGGTGGCACGATCGAGCTTTTCAGCACGGGCGCCGAGCTCGCCTCGGCGGGCTCCGGCGTCGTCGTCGTTCCGGCGTCAATGGTGACCGCCGCCGACTACACCCGCTTCGCGCAGAAGCTCAGCGCGTCCCTGGGGCGCCCGGTGCACACCTTCAACCGCCGCGGCCGCGGCTCCTCTTCGCCGCAGCCGGGCGACTACACCCTCGACGTGGACATCCACGACCTCGACGCAGTGATGAAGCACACCTCCAGCACGGACGTTTTCGGGCACAGCTTCGGCGGCGCGGTGGCGCTGCACGCCGCGCGCACCCTGCCGGTGGAACGCCTCGCCGTCTATGACCCGGCCGTCTCCGTGAACCACAGCGTCACCGCCGACTGGACCACCGAATACGAGAAGGCGACGGCGGCCGGCGACGACGACCGCGCCCTCGCCGTCCTGCTCAGGGGCCTCGAGACCGGCAGCGCCCTGTCCCGGATGCCGCTGTCCATGCTGACCCTGGCGAACAAACTGGCCGCCGGCACCCCGATCGGCAAGCAGATGCGCGAGCTGATGCAAACCGGCGTCCGGGAGATCAAGGCCATCATCGCCGCGGACATGCCGGCCGAGCCGTTCCTGGAACTGCCGCTGGAAACCCTGATCATTGTCGGCGAGAAGAGCCCGGCGTACTTCGGTGTGGCCTGCGCCCAGATCCACGAGGTGCTCTCCGGCTCCAGCTACACGATCCTGCCGGGCATGGGGCACGACGGCGTCAACAAGGCACCGGACAAGCTCATCACCGCGCTCAGCGAGTTCTTCGCCAGCTGACCGCACTCTAACAAGCAACGCGGGGTCACTCAGCGCCCATCCCCGACCTCCGGATGGGCGCTATGTGACCCCGCGTTGGGTTAAAGGGCTAGTGGGCGGCCGCGTGTTCGGCCGAGGGGTGTTCGACCGCTGCGGTCTTGCGCATCATGGTGGCCAGCACGACGGCGGCGACGGCGATGACCGATGCCGTGAGGAACGCCGCGTGCATTCCCGCGACCATTCCGGAACCGGCTGACACCACCGCGTAGATCGAGACGAGCAGAGCAGTTCCGGCGGCCCCGGCCACTTGCTGCAGGGTGCTCATGATCGCCGAGCCGTGTGAATACAGGTGCGGCGGCAGCGGGTTCAGCCCGGTGGTGAAGGCCGGTGTGAAGATCAGGGCCAGGCCCAGGCTCAGGCCCACGTGCAGCGCGATGATCCACCCGACCGGGGTGCCGGCGTCGAGCAGGGAGAACTGGAACAGGGCCAGCACCAGCAGGGACGAGCCGGTGACCGTCAGCGGCAGCGGGCCAATCTTGTCGAAGAGACGGCCGATGAACGGGCCCAGCAGCCCCATCGCGAGGCCGCCGGGCAGCAGCGTCAGCCCGGTTTCCAGTGACGACAGTCCGCGGATTTCCTGCAGGTACAAGGGCAGGAGGATCACGGCGCCGAACAGGGCGATCATGGCCACCACGAGCAGCAGCACCGACACCGTGAACATCCGGAACGTGAAGGCCCGCAGGTCCAGCAAGGGCGCCGCGGACTTCTGCAGCCGCAACTGGCGGAGCACAAACGCGACCATCGCGATAACGCCCACGGCGAGGGCAATGATGGCGGGCGAGCCCGGGCCGCCCTCGCCTCCGCCGATCTGGCTTAGGCCGTAGACCAGCCCGCCGAACGCGGGGACGGTCAGCAGGACGGAGACGACGTCGAGCCGGGTTTTCTCTTTTTCCCCGATGTTGGTCAGGAACCGGGCGCCGATGGCGAAGGCGGCCAGGGCGATCGGGAGGACAAACACGAACATGAAGCGCCACGAGAAGTGCTCAAGGATCAGCCCGGAAACGGTGGGGCCCATGGCCGGGGCCACGGAGATGGCGATACTGACGTTGCCCATCACGAAGCCGCGGCGTGTCACGGGGACCAGGGTGAGGATGGTGGTCATCAGCAGGGGCAGCATGATTGCGGTGCCGCCGGCCTGGATGATCCGGGCCAGCAGGAGGACTTCGAATCCCGGAGCCAGCGCCGCGAGCAGCGTGCCGCCGGAAAACAGGCCCATGGCCAGCATAAAAACGGCACGGGTGGAGAGCCGCTGCAGGATGAAACCGGTCGTCGGGATCACAACGGCCATCGTGAGCATAAAACCGGTCGACAGCCACTGCACGGTCGGTGCGGTGACCCCCAGATCCACCATCAGCCGCTGCAGGGCGACGTTCATGATGGTTTCGTTCAGGATCACCACAAACGTGGCCACCAGCAGGGTCGCGATGACGGTGACCGATTCCCGGGACATCTTCGCCGGAGGTGCGGCGGCCCCGCCGGCAACCTGGGGCTGCGCGGCCGGCGTCTGCACGGGATCGCCGGGGGTCTTTGAAGAGACGTCTGTAGACATAGGGGTTCCCTCAGGGAGTTTTGGAGTGGGATCTTGCGGCCTCAGCCGCTACTGAAGGTGCTAACCCGGGATCCGCCGCGGTAATTCCCGACGGTGGAGGAAATTTAAGTACAACGGTGGGGGTTTGGCTCAGGAGTCCAGCGGGACGTTGTCGATCAGCCGGACCGGGCCCACCTTGGCCGCGATGAGCGCCAGGCCCTCGCCGCGGAACGGCGTGTCCCGGCAGTTCTCCGCGAGCGGTTCGAGGGTGCGGGGGTCCACCACCTCGAGGTAGTCCAGCTCCACGAGCGGCTGGGACTCCACGAGCGCCTGCACGGAGTCAAGGTCCAGCGGCCGGTGGGCGTTGGCCCGCTCCTCGATCAGCCGCAGTGCGCGTGAGAGCACCAGGGCCGCCTCGCGTTCCTCGGCGGAAAGGAAGCGGTTGCGGCTGGACAGTGCCAGCCCGTCCGCGGAACGCACAATCGGCACCGGGATGATCTCCACGGGGAAGTTCAGGTCCGCGACCATGCGCTGGACCAGGGCCAGCTGCTGGGCGTCCTTCTGGCCGAAGTACGCCCGGTACGCCGGCAGTTCGGCGCCCGCTGCCCCGCCGGGCATTCCGTAGTGCAGCAGTTTGGCCACCACGGTCAGGGCGCCGTCGAAGTGCCCGGGGCGGGAGGCGCCCTCCCACTTCCCGGCCATCGGGCCCGCGCTGATCCGGACCTGGGGTTCCCCGCCGGGATAGACCTCGTCCACGTCCGGAGCGAACACCAGGTCCACGCCCGCGGCGTCCAGGAGCGCCAGATCCGCGTCCAGGGTCCGGGGGTACCGTTCCAGGTCCACAGCCTCGCCGAACTGCAGCGGGTTCACGAAGATGCTCACCACCACCACATCGTTCTGCTCGACAGCGGTGCGCGCCAGCTCGGCGTGGCCCTCGTGCAGGGCGCCCATGGTGGGGACCAGGCCCTGCGAAGTTCCGCCCTTCGCCTTGAGCAGCCGGGCGCTTTCGGCCCGGAGCCGGGCGGCCGTGGTCACGAGTTGGATCGCCAAAGTTATGGACCTTCCTTAGGGTTGCCGGCCGTCGCGGCCGGGGCCCTCGAGCGCCTGCGCGATCGCGTCGAGTTGCTCCGGCTTCAGCTGCCCGCGGCGTCCTGCCCGGCGGGCCGTCGCCCGGGCCATGGCCAGGTACGCCTCCAGAATATCGCCGCCGGAGCCGCCGTCGTGCTCCCGCAGGGACTCGGCGTGCGCCGCCACGGTGCCCGCATCGCCGCGGGCCACCGGCCCGGTCAGGGCCGATTCGCCCGAGGCGAGGGCGTTCTCCAGGGTCGCGCGCAGCAGCGGGCCGAGCATCCGTTCGGGGGCCTCGACGCCGACCTCCCGGAGCAGCTGCGACGCCTGCGCCACGAGGGTGACGAGGTGGTTTGAGCCGTGGGCGAGGGCCGCGTGGTAGAGCGTCCGGTCGGCCTCCGCGATGGCGACGGGCTCCGCCCCCATCTCCACCACCAGGGCCTGCGCGATGGGCAGCATCGCGGCGTCCGCGGTGACGCCAAAGGTGCAGTCGAGCAGCCGGGTGAGGTCCAGGCTCATCCCGGTGAACGTCATCGCGGGGTGCAGCGCCAGCGGAATGGCGCCGGCGGCGCGGACGGGATGCAGGATCCCGACGCCGAAACGTCCGGACGTGTGGGCCACCAGCTGGCCGGGCTGCCAGGCCCCGAGCTTCGCCAGGCCCTCGACGAGCGGGCCGAGCGCGTCGTCGGGAACGGCCAGCAGCACCAGTTCGGCGCGTTCGACGATGTCCGGCACGTCGAGCACCGGGACACCGGGGAGCAGGGCTTCCGCGCGTTCGCGGCTGGCGTCCGAGACCGCCGAGACCCCGATGATGGCGTGCTCTGCACCGCGCAACGCCGCCCCCAGGACGGCACCGACCTTGCCGGCGCCGACGATTCCGATGCCGAGTCGTCCTGGTTTAACCATGCTGCCGGTCGTCCTGCCTGTCGGTTTCTGCGGTGTGGGAGGGTTCGTGGGTATTGAAGGGTGCTTGGGTCTGGGTGGGGTCGGCGGAGTGAGGCTCGGCGGAGGGTGAGAGTCCAGCCGGGAGCGCCCGGACCTGGGCCAGCCAGTGCTCGCTGGTCTGCCGCTTTCGCGCGGCCCGGGCGCGGGCCGCCTGTGCGTCCAGCAGCGCGCGCGCCTCGTCGAGGCCGGCCTGGATGAGGCGCGGGGCGACCGGCCCGGCCGTGGTGTGCAGGACCAGGTCCGCTACGCGGAAGCGCCGCGCCAGGGGGCCCTGCTCCAGCGCCATGGACTGGGTGCGCTGGTGCGGTACCACCACAAGGTGGCGCCACCAGCGGCCCGAGCGGATCAACAGGGCCGTGCCGGTGGCGGTGAAGCCGTTGCGGCGCCAGCCCAGGGGCGCGAGCAGCCGGGCGCGCCGCGGGGTGGTGACGAAGCCGCCGTCGTCCGCTCCAGGCACCCCCGCAACCTCGTCCGGGCCGGCGATGCCGGTGATGCCGGCCCGGAAGGTCCCCACCGGGTCCGGGGTGCCCGGGTCGGGCAGGACGAGGGAAAGCATGGTAAGCACGTCGGGGAATGTCCCCACCGGCAGGAGCGTGGTCCGGGATGAGCTCTCGCCGTCGCTTCCCGCCGCGCCGTAACCGGCCACATTGACCTGGATCCGGTACCAGCCGAAGATCCGCCAGAGCGGCGGCTGGCTGACCCGCAGCGCTTGGATCCGGCCCGGCGGAAGGGTCTGCGCCTGCGTATCCAGCAGCCCGTAGCGCAGCCGGATTCCGTCCGGGGAAATGGCTGCGGTGAAGTTGTATCCCCGGTTGATGGAATTCCAGTACGCGGCCGCCATGCCCAGCACGGCAGGGATCAGGAAGAGGTAGAAGCTGCGGTTCTCGGTCAGGGCCGAAAGCGCCACGGAAACCACCCCGCCGACCACAATGAACACGCTCTGCTCGCTCAGGACCAGGGATCCGATGAGGCGCCGCGGCGGGACCGTCAGGACGGGGTGCTCGGGCGCCTCTGCGGCTGCCTCCCCGGGGCGTGCAGGGTCCGGCACCACACCGGCGGCGCGGGCCAGGATCGCTGCACGGAGCTGCCGTGCCTCGTCCATACGGAGGTAGGCAAGCCGCACCGCGGACTCCCCGGCGTCGGCCACCTCGAACTTCAGTTCAGCCAGCCCGAAGATCCTGGCGAGCAGGGGCTGCACGATGTCGATCGCCTGGACGCGGTCCAGCCTGGCCTGCCGCTGCTGCTTGAAGAGGAAGCCCGTGTTCAGCCGGACATAGCCTTCCGCCACCTGGTAGCGCGTGAAGTACCAGCTCAGGATGTAGCCGAGGACGGTCAGCAGCAACAGCACACCGCCGCCGAGCAGCAGCCAGGGCGCCCGGCCGGCGAGCTGCTGATCGACCAGGGGCCCGCCCCGGAGCATCCGCTCGAAAGTGTCCCGGAAGAAGAAGAATCCGATGGCGGCCAGCGCCACCCAGCCGCGCACGAAGGGTGAGGCGGGGTGCACGCGCAGCCACGCGCCGTCCGCGGTCCCCGTCGCGGGCCCGGCGGGCGCATCCGGGGCAACGCCCGGCTTCACCGTGCCCTCTTCCCTGCGTCGGACTTAACGGCGGCGGCCCTCACGGCGGCGGCCTTCACGGCGAGACCGTCACAGCCCGGCCAGCCGGGCTTCGCCGCGGGCGGAGAGCTGCTCCCGGAGCCGCGCCCCCTCCGCGGCGGGCAGGCCCGGGATTTCAGCGCTGGTGCCGGCGGAGGCGGTGTGCAGTTTCAGCGTGCACAGCCCCAGCCCGCGTTCCACGGGCCCCGCCCCGATGTCCACGTACTGCATCCGGCCATAGGGGACCACGAGGGTGCGCTGGAAGAAGGTGCCGCGTCGGATGAGAAGGTCATCCTCGCGTTCGGCGTAGCCGATGGCCCGCACCTGGCGGGGAATGAGCAGGAGCCGCCACAGCGCCAGGAGCAGCATCACCGCAGGGACGGCAACGGCCAGCCAGAGCGGGAACGACTGCCACCAGCCGTTGAGGACAAGGATGAGGGGAACGCACAGCAGCCCCACGACGACGAGGTTGCCCAGCGCCCAGCCGGCGAGGCGTACCGTGACGTACTTCGGCGAGACGCGCAACCACGTGATGCCCGGAGGATCAATCGCCTCGGTACGCATATTCGCCTTCCGACTTGGGCTTGCGCTTTTCCTGGAGACCAGGGGCCGACTCGCCCTCGCCGTTCTCGGGGGGTATCCGGCAGAACCGTTCCACCATCAGGCCGACCACGATCATCGCCAGGCCGCCGCCGGCCATGACCATGGCCTGCCAGGCGAGGGTCTGGTCGCTGCGCAGATTCCAGAGCCGCAGCTGGTCAACGAAGATCCCGGCATGCCAGCCCAGCAGCACGCTGCCGGTGTAGGCGCAGGCCTGGGCGAGGACCAGGGTCCAGGCGGCCAGGATGGGGTTGAGCATTTTCTTCTTGTCGCCGTTCCGCCAGCGGCGCACCCTGATGCCCAGCACGAGGGTGAGCACAACGATCACACCCATCGTGATGAGGCCGTTGAGGGGCAGCACGGGGGTGTTCAGGCCGTAGCGGGTGGTCAGCACGGCGGCGAGCCAGCCGAGGACCCCCACCGCAGAGCCGATGACAAGCAGGGTCAGGGGGTTGGTCAGCTTCATCAGTCCACCGCCCCGGCGACGCCGTGGAGGTTTTCGAAGCCGTCGAACGGCACGAGGTCGGCGAAATCCGCTGCCTTGGCGGCCAGTTCGCCCACGCGTTCGCCGTCCAGCTCGGCCGCCGGGTCGATGAGCGACCAGGGGTACAGCACAAACGCCCGCTCGGCCGCGCGGGGGTGGGGCAGGGTCAGGTCCGGGTCGGAGCTGACCAGGTCCCCGTAGGTGATGATGTCGACGTCGAGCGTGCGCGGGCCCCAGTGCACTTCGCGGACGCGGAGGTGCTTTTGTTCCACTGCGTGGCAGTGCTGCAGCAGTTCAAGGGGTGTCAGCGTGGTCTCCACCGCGATCACCATGTTGAGGAAGTCCGGCTGGCCGGACGGCCCGCCGACGGCCTTCGTCTGGACGATCGGCGAAATCGCCAGGAGCCGGACCTCGGGCGGGTCGACGATGTCCGCGACCGCCGCCGAGAGGGTGTCGCTGCGTGCCCCCAGGTTGCTGCCGAGAGCCAGGATGGCCCGGGTGTAGTTCATGGCTGCTCCTGCCGGGTCCGCCGGACACTGACGGAGACGTCGCCGAACTCGACTTCGATCGGAGCCTTCGGCTTGTGCACGGTGATGTCCACCGCGGCGACGGGGAACTTCCGCAGCACGTCCTCGGCGATCCGCACGGCCAGCGCCTCGATCAGGTTCAGCGGCTCCCCCGTGATCCAGCCCCGGATGCACTCTGCCACCTCACCGTAGTGGGCGGTGTCCAGCACGTCGTCCGAGGCTGCGGCGCGGCTGAAGTCCAGGTGCAGTACGGCGTCGACGACGAACGGCTGGCCGTTGCGCCGCTCGAAATCAAACACTCCGTGATGGCCGACGGCGGTGACGCCGCTCAGCGTGATCTGGTCCATGGGTGGTCTGTCGGTTCAGCCGTGGCCGGGGGCGGCCGGCAGGGCCGGAGCCATGCGGGCGGCGGTCTTGACGGCGTCGAGGCTGGGACCGACGTCGTGCACGCGGACCGCCCAGGCGCCCCGGTAGGCGCTGATGGCGGTGACGGCGGCGGTGGCGGCGTCGCGTTCGGCCGGCGGGGCGGCCTTGCCCGCCACGGTCAGGAGGCTTCCGAGGAAGCGCTTGCGGGAGGCCGCCACCAGGACTTTGTGGCCCATGGCCTGCAGGACGTCGAGGCGCTGGAGGAGCTCCCAGTTCTGCTCCTCGTTCTTCGAGAAGCCCAGTCCCGGATCCAGGATGATCTGTTCGGGGGCGACGCCGGCCGCGTACAGCTTGTCGCGGACACCGGCCAGTTCGGCGGCAACTTCGTCCGCGACGTTCCCGTATTCGGCCAGGGAGTCCATCGTGCTGGCGTTGCCGCGGCGGTGGGTGAGGATGTACGGGGCCTTGCTGCGGGCCACGAGTTCGGCCATCTCCGGCTCCATGCTCAGTCCGGAAACGTCGTTGATGATCGCTGCCCCGGCGTCGAGCGCCGCTGCGGCGGTGGCGGCGCGCGTGGTGTCGATGCTGACCAGGGCACCGGCCTTGACCAGCGCCTGGATCACGGGCAGCACCCGCCGCTGCTCTTCCTCGGCGCCGACCTCGTCCGCTCCCGGGCGGGTGGATTCGCCGCCGACGTCAATGATGTCCGCTCCGCCGTAGAACATCCGCAGGCCGGCCGCGATGGCCGTGTCCGCGGTGGCGTGCTTTCCGCCGTCGCTGAAGGAGTCCGGGGTGACGTTCAGGATCCCCATCACGAGCGTCCGGTCCGTCGGGAGGTCCTTGAATTGCGCTGCCGGGCGCGACTTGCGCAGTACGGGCAGGGGCGAGGTCGCGGGTCCGGTTCCGGGGGCTGCTGCGAGGGAATCCATAGTTCTGTGTTCTTACCTTCCGATGATGAGGCTCATGGCTTCGGCACGGGTGGCCGGGTCATGGAGTTGCCCGCGTACCGCGCTGGTGACGGTCTTGGCGCCGGGCTTGCGGATGCCGCGCATGGACATGCAGAGGTGTTCGCATTCGACGACGACAATGGCGCCGCGCGGCTTGAGGTGGGTGACGAGGGCTTCGACGATCTGGGTGGTCAGGCGTTCCTGGACCTGGGGCCGGCGGGCGAACATGTCCACCAGCCGCGCGAGTTTGCTCAGCCCGGTGACCTTCCCGTCATGCGAGGGAATGTAGCCCACGTGGGCGACGCCGTGGAACGGCACGAGGTGGTGCTCGCAGGTGGAGTAGAACGGAATGTCCTTGACCAGGACGAGTTCCTCGTGGTCCAGGTCGAACTGGGTGGCCAGGATCTCCGCCGGGTCGTGGTGGAGCCCGGCGAACATTTCCGTGTAGGCCTTGGCGACCCGCTTCGGGGTGTCCAGGAGGCCGCTGCGGTCCGGGTCCTCGCCGATGGCCAGCAGGATCTCGCGGACAGCCGCCTGGATCCGGGTCTGGTCCACGGTGATGCCGGGAACGGACCCTCCCGCCGCCAAATCATCGGTGGCGGGAGCGTCGTCGTCGTCATTGAAGAAAGAAGTCACTGAAGAAGCCTAGCCGGGATGGCCGTCAGGCCCGAGATCCGTTACACCGCCCTGGAACGAATCCTGCCCGGAAACGCCCTGGGCGTGCGGCGGCAAGGCGTCCAGCGGTTCCTCGAGGCGGGCTTCCTTGGCTTCTTCCTGTGCCTCGCGTTCTGCCCTCTCCATGCGGGATTCCACCGGGCCGATCTCCTGGATCGGACGGGTCTCCTTGGAGAGCCAGATCTCGCGGAAATCGCGCTTCCGGATGCTGGTGAACACCTGGGCGATTTCGGCCTGGTTCAGGGTTTCGCGTTCCAGCAGTTCGAGGGCCAGCTCATCGAGGACGTCGCGGTTCTCGGTCAGGATGGCGTAGGCCTCGTCGTGGGCGCCCTCGATCAGCCGGCGTACTTCCTCGTCGACGATGTAGGCGATCTGGTCGGAGTAGTTGCGCTCGTGGCCGGCGTCGCGGCCCAGGAAGGGTTCGCCGCCGCCCTGGCCGAGCCGCACCGCGCCGACACGCTCGCTCATGCCGAATTCGGTGACCATCTTGCGGGCGATCCCGGTGGCCTTTTCGATGTCGTTGGACGCGCCGGTGGACGGGTCGTGGAAGACGAGCTCCTCGGCGACGCGGCCTCCCATGGCGTAGGCCATCTGGTCGAGCAGTTCGTTGCGGGTGACGGAGTATTTGTCGTTCTCCGGGACCACCATGGTGTAGCCCAGGGCGCGGCCGCGGGGCAGGATGGTGATCTTGGTGACCGGAGCCGAGTTCCGCAGCGCCGCGGCTACCAGGGCGTGCCCGCCTTCGTGGTAGGCGGTGACTTTGCGTTCGTGTTCCTTCATGACACGGCTGCGCTTCTGCGGGCCGGCCATCACACGGTCAATGGCTTCGTCGAGGGCGCGGTCGTCAATCAGGTTGGCGTTGGAGCGCGCCGTCAGCAGGGCGGCCTCGTTGAGGACGTTGGCGAGGTCAGCACCCGTGTAGCCGGGCGTCTTCTTGGCCACGGCCTTCAGGTCGACGTCGGGAGCCATCGGCTTGCCCTTGGCGTGGACCTTGAGGATCTGGTCGCGGCCGATCAGGTCGGGGGCCTCGACGGAGATCTGCCGGTCGAAGCGGCCCGGACGCAGCAGGGCCGGGTCGAGGACGTCGGGGCGGTTGGTGGCGGCAATCAGGATGACGTTCGTCTTGACGTCGAAGCCGTCCATCTCGACGAGCAGCTGGTTGAGGGTCTGCTCGCGTTCGTCGTTGCCGCCGCCGATGCCGGCGCCGCGGTGGCGGCCGACGGCGTCGATCTCGTCCACGAAAATGATGGCCGGCGAGTTGGCCTTGGCCTGCTCGAACAGGTCGCGGACGCGGGAGGCGCCGACGCCGACGAACATTTCCACGAAGTCGGAACCGGAGATGGAGAAGAAGGGGACGCCGGCCTCGCCGGCGACGGCGCGGGCCAGCAGGGTCTTGCCGGTCCCGGGAGGGCCGTAGAGCAGCACACCTTTGGGGATCTTGGCCCCGACGGCCTGGAACTTGGCCGGCTCCTGGAGGAATTCCTTGATTTCTTCGAGTTCCTCGACGGCCTCATCGGCTCCGGCGACGTCGCTGAAGGTGACCTGGGGCATGTCCTTGTTGACCATCTTGGCTTTGGACTTGCCGAACTGCATGACCTTGGAGCCGCCGCCCTGCATGCGGGAGAGCAGGAACCAGAAAAGGACGCCGAGCAGGAGCACGGGGATCAGGAGGGAGAACAGTCCGGCGAACCAGTTGTTCTCGACCGGCTGGTCGGTGTAGCCGCTCGGGGGCCGGGAGTCGGTGACCGCTTTGACCACATCATCGGCGCGGGCGTTGACGTAGTAGAACTGGATGTTCTTGCCCTTGTCCTGGCCGTCAACCTGCAGGTTTTCCTTCAGGACCAGGTCCACACGGTTTTCCGCGTCGAAGATCTTGGCCTGTTCGACCTTGCCGCCGTCGGTCAGCAGCGCGAGACCCTTGTCGGTGTCGACCCGGGCGGCGCCGCCCGGGGAGAGTGTGGCAAAGGCCAGCAGGAGCATGCCGACGACAACGACAATCCAGATGCCCGGGCCCTTGAAGAAACTCTTAGCTTTCATCTGTTCGGGGCAGGCCCCGTCCCTCCTGGTAGTGCTGCACGGCGACCGATCTGCGCGCGTGTGGTGCTGCATCAGCTTCTAGCTATACACCGTCGCTGTAAGTCACGCACGGTGTAGCCCAAAAGTTCCCTGAGGGCGTAGCGGGGCAGGACCGGCTGCTTGCCGGTCCTGCCCCGGGTCTGCGCCGGTCATGTCCTGGCGGACCTAGCGTCAGTCTGCTATTCGTAAACGTGCGGCGCCAAGGTGCCGACGAAGTCCAGGTTGCGGTACTTCTCGGCGTAGTCCAGGCCGTAGCCGACCACAAACTCGTTGGGGATGTCGTAGCCGACGTACTTGACGTCGATCTGGACCTTCGCGGCCGTGGGCTTGCGGAATGCGGTGCAGATTTCCACCGAAGCCGTGCCGCGGGATTCCAGGTTGGTCTTGAGCCAGGACAGGGTCAGGCCGGAATCGATGATGTCCTCGACGATCAGCACATCCTTGCCCATAAGGTCTGTGTCGAGGTCCTTGAGGATCCGGACCACGCCGGAAGACTGGGTGCCGGAACCGTAGGACGAGACGGCCATCCAGTCCATTGATACGTGGCTGTGAAGGGCGCGGGCGAGGTCGGCCATGACCATCACGGCGCCCTTGAGCACGCCGACGATCAGCAGATCGCGGCCTTCGTAGTCCTTGTCGATCTGGGCAGCGAGTTCGGTGATCCGTGCCTGGATCTGCTCCTTGGAGTACAGAACGTGCTTGAGATCTGCCTGGACGTCGTTTGAATCCACCAATAACTCCTGTGTAGATGCGGGGGCGACTATATTTGGGGCGGTTTTTGAGGCCGGAATACAAGCTTCCCACAGCGGGCCGCTTCGCGGGGAACACCGTCGGGGCCGGGCTGCCCCTCGGCGAGGAGCTGCGCGAGCGAGAGCCGGTAGACGCTGACCCCGCCGGGGAGCTCCACGGGACCGGCCGACCCCTGCCGCCGGAGCAGCGCTTCCGCGGCGAGCAGGCGCTGGTAGCTGGGCTGCTGGCCCCCGACGGCGGCCGCGGCTTTCGCGATGACGCGGAACCTCACCGCCGGCGCCAGTTCGCGCAGGGCTTCCTCCGGGAGGCTGATGGTGGCCCCGGACTGTTCCCGGAGGCGGAGATAGGTGTCTTCCGCCACGTCTTCGAGGTAGTCGGCGTCCAGTTGCAGGATGGCGGCAGTCCGCGCGAGCGATTCGGCCACCCCCGGGCCCAGCTTCTCCTCCAGCAGGGGCAGCACCTCCACGCGGGTCCGGGACCTCGCGAACGACGGGTCGGCGTTGCTCGGATCGTGCCAGGGGTCGAGGCCCTCAGCCTCGCAGATCGCCAGGGTGTCCGCGCGCCGCAGCCCCAGGAACGGCCGCAGCAGGCGGTCCCGGGCGGGCCGCATCCCCGCCAGGGAGCGCGTGCCGGAGCCGCGGGCGAGCCCGAGCAGGACCTGTTCGGCCTGGTCATCGAGGGTGTGGCCGAGCAGGATCGCCCCGGCGCCGGTGTCGTCGGCGGCGGCTTCGAGGGCGGCGTGGCGGGCGTCCCGGGCCGCAGCCTCGGGTCCCATCCCGGTGGGGGCGACGTCGACGGTCCTGATCTCCACGGGCGAGAGCCCCAGTTCCCGCAACGCCGCCGCGGTGGCGGCGGCGACGTCGGCGGAACCGGGCTGCAGCTGGTGGTCCACGACGACGGCGCCCACGGAGACGGGGTGGCCGTCGACGTGCCCGCGGCGGGCGAAGTAGGCGGCGACGGCGGCGAGCGCCAGCGAGTCCGGGCCGCCGCTGCAGGCGACCAGGACCCGTTCCGGGTAGCCCGCTCCCGCCAGGGCATCCTGCAGCTTTTTCCGGGCGGTGCCGACGACGGGCGCGAGCCGGCCGGGCCGGCGCCGGCCGCCGGAAACCTGTCCGCTTGAAACCTGGCCGCCTGATACGGGACTGGAAGTCACGGGACCTAGTGCCCCATCCGTTCGAGCCAGAGCCTGGAATCGTGGATTTCGGCCTCGCTCGGCAGGTGGTCCGCGGACTCCCAGACCTTGTTGAAACCCTCCATGCCGGCCACGTCCACCACTTCGCGGACAAACTTCGCGCCGTCGCTGTACTGCCGCATCTTGGCGTCCAGGCCGAGCAGGCTGCGGATGAACTTTTCGATCACGCCGCGGTCCGTGGCCCGGGAGTTGAAGCGCTGCCGGATGGTCTTCACGGACGGCACGATGCTGGAGTCCACCGCGTCCATCACCACATTGGCGTGGCCTTCGAGCAGGCTCATCAGGGCGGTCAGGCGCGAGATCGCGGCCTTTTCCTCGGGGTTTTGCAGCAGGTCCAGAATGGCGCCGCGGCTGGGGGCGGTGCCGGACGCGGTGCGGTCCTTGAGCGATTTCGCCGCGGCGGAGGCCCGTTCCATCAGGGAGTCGACGTTGCCGAGCAGCTGGCCGCTGAGGTTTTCGATCTCGTCCAGCATGTGGTGCCGCAGCCAGGGCGCAGCCGCGAACTGCACGCGGTGGGTCTGTTCGTGGAGGCAGACCCAAAGCCGGAAATCTTCGGGTTCGACGTTGATTTCACGTTCGACGGAGATGATGTTCGGCGCAACGAGGAGCAGGCGTCCGGCGGCAGGGGCCGTGGAGTTCTCGGCGAGCGCAGAGAAGGGGTCGTACTGGCCCAGCACCTTGCTGGAGAGGAAGGCGAGGATGGCGCCGAGCTGGCTGCCGGTGATGGCGCCGCTGACGCTGGCCGCGCCGGGGTTCAGGCTGCCGCGGCGGCCCTCGAGCATCTTCTCCATCGCGGGCTGGAGCATGACGGCGAAGCTTTGGGTGTTGGCCTTGGACCAGGAAGCGCGGTCCACAACGAGGACCGACGAATCACGCAGGTCGCGGGCGGCTTCCAGTCCGGTGATGTCATGGACGTGCGGCACGGAAATGTCCGCCATGAGCCGCAAATTTTCGACGGCGGCGCCGATCTCTGCCGACCCCAGGGTCGGCCCGGCCGGCGTGAGGCGGGCGGCGGTGGAAGCGGCGAGCTCCCAGTTGATGAGGGCTTGGGCTTGGGCTGATGTCTCGCGGGCAGAGGACTCCATACGTCCATCAGATCACAGGGGCCTGACAATCCGCCTTAAAAACGTCGTCCGGGCCATCGGCTGCTCCCCACCGGCCCCCTCGCCTCGCAAGCTCGACCAGGGAACTCTGCCGGCGTGGGCCCAAACTGCCGTATTGGCGGCCCAAAAGGGCGGTTACGGAGCAGTCGACGGTTCGACGCCGGCCGCTGGCCCCTCAGCGGCAGCCGCAGCCGGCAAGGACGGAGGCGGTGCGGTCCAGTGCTGCCTTGTTCGCCGCGCCGGGGGTCAGGCCGTTGCCGATGAAGGAAAACACCAGGAGCCGGCCATCGGCGTCCACGACGTAACCGCTCAGCGCGATCACCGTGTTCAGCGTCCCGGTCTTGGCCCGGACCAGTCCCGCACCGCGGGCCGTTGCCGCATCCATGTAGCGGTCGCCCAGGGTTCCGGTGAGCCCGGCGACCGGGAACCCGGCCAGCCCTGCGCGCAGCCGCGTGTCCGCACCCGAGGTGATGGCCCGGACCACTTCGGCGAGCTGCCGGGCGGAGACCTGGTTGGCGAGCGCCAGTCCGGAGACGTCGGCGGCGCGCAGCGTGCCGGCGGGGATTTCCAGTTGTTCGAGCTGCTGCAGCACGCCCGCAATCGCGCCCTCGTTGCTGCCGGGCTTCCCGGCCGCGAGGGCAGCCATACGGCCGATCGCCTCGGTGAGGTAGTTGTCCGACGTGCGCAGCAGCAGGTCCACCTGCTCGCCGACGGTGGCGGACTGGACCTCCGCCAGGACCCTGGCGTCGCCGGTGTCCTGGCCGTCGCCGCCGTCTGTTCCGTCGCCGCTGTCTGTTCCGCTGCTGTCTGTTCCGGCAGGAACCCGCGCGACGCCGGGTGCCACCGTCATTCCGGCCGCGGCGGCAGCGGCCGCGAGCTGGGCGGAGAACGCCTCGGCGGCGCTCATCGCGGCGTCCTGGGGGCGCGGGCCGGTGGTTTTGGCCGGGTCGAAGCGGGCCGAGTTCAGGGCCATCGGGAACAGCGGGGCCACCTCACCGGCGGCAACGTCCTCCGGGCTCCAGGCCGGGTTCAGTGCGGGGCCGGTGAAGAGGGAGTCGTCCAGCAGCACGGTCAGCGGGACGGAGACGCCGTCGTCCTGCAGGGCCCGGACTGTCGCCTGCGCCAGGCTGGCGAGCCCGGCATGTCCCATCACCGCACCCGGGACTGATTCGCCGGCGCCGAGGAGGACGTCCCCGCCGCCCGTCAGCACGACAGACCCGGGAGCGGCGCCTGCCACGGCCCTGGTGCTGAAGCGGCGTTCCGGGCCGAGTGTGCGCAGGGCCGCGGCGGCTGTGAGGAGCTTCATGTTGGAGGCGGGAACCCGGGCCGCGTCGCCGGAACGGTCGAAGAGGACCTCCCCGGTGGCGGCATCCTGCACCACCCCGGTGAAGCTACCGGCGCCGTCGACCTTCAGGGTTTCGTTGAGTTGGGCCGCGAGGGAGCCGGGCTCCGGGACCGGGGCCCCGGCAGTGAGCGGTTCGATCCCGTCCGTTGTGCTGCCGCTGGCGGCCAGCGTGCCGGGGGCCCGGTGCCACGCCGGGGCCGTCGGAGCCGCATCTGCGGGGGCCTGGGGGCCGAGGAAGGCCGGTGCGACGGCGAAGCCCGCGGGCAGGGCGACGGCCACCACCAGCAGGGTCTGGAGCAGCATCGGGAGGATCCGCCGCAGCGGCCCGGACACCTGGGCCATGCCTGCGCGGATCGTTCTGCGTTTCATGCTGCTGCTGGTCCTTTAGTCCTGAAATGTCCCCACTAGTTCCTGAAACCTGGGCCTCTCGCTATATCCTCAATAGTAGTCGGCGGCACCGGCACTGCTTTTTGGAGATGTCACGGGTGCCGCGAACCCCCTGAATTCGTCTAGGAGCAGTCCATGAAGCATGACGTGACCATCGAGATCCCCAAGGGATCACGCGTCAAGTACGAAATCGACCACGAAACGGGCCGCGTCCGCCTGGACCGCGTCCTGTTCACCTCCATGCAGTACCCCACGCACTACGGTTTCTTCGAGAACACCCTCGGTGAAGACGGCGATCCGCTGGACGCCCTGGTGCTGCTGCAGGACTTCGACCTGCACCCCGGCGTCATCGTTGAGTCCCGCCCGATCGGCGTGTTCAACATGACCGACGACGGCGGCGGCGACGCCAAGGTCCTCTGCGTGCCGGCGGACGCCCGCTTCGATCACATCAACGAGATCAGCGACGTCAGCGAGTTCCTGATCAAGGAAATCGAGCACTTCTTCACCCGTTACAAGGACCTGGAGCCGGGCAAATGGGTCAAGGCCGAGGGCTGGGGCGACCGCGCCGCCGCCGAGGCCGAGCTTGAGGCATCCATCAAGCGCTACGTTCCGCACACGCACTAACGTCCCTTAACTCCAACGCGGGGTCACTTGCCGCCCATCCGGCCGACGGATATGGGCCGTAGGTGACTCCGCGTTGCTGTTTCGGCTGTCAGTGGCGGGTCAGGAATGTGTGAAATCGTTGGCTCATGAACGCCGAGCCTTCCTTCAGTCCTCCCTGCGGTCCGGTCACCGGATGGCGGGACGGTGACGTGGTCCGCGCCACCGGGATCCCCTACGCCACCGCGGGACGGTTCCGGCCCCCGGTGCGTGCACCGGACCGGACCGAAGTCCTCGCGGCAACGTCCCTGTCCCCGGCGTGCCCGCAGGGTCCGGTGCCGTTCCTGGACGACATCCTGGGCACCCGCTACGGGGAACTTCCCGGCAGTGAGGACTGCCAGCGGCTCTCGATCACCATGCCGGCCGGCCTCGCCGCGGACGAGCGGGTCCCGGTGATGGTGTGGCTCCACGGCGGCTCATACACCTCCGGCTCCGGCGACCTTGCCATCTTCGATCCCACGGCCCTCGTCGCGGAAAACCGGGTCATCGTGGTCTCCGTGACGTACCGCCTGGGACTGTTCGGCTACCTCGCCACCGGGACGGGCCGGCCCGCGAACCTCGGCCTGCTGGACCAGCTCGAGGCGTTCCGCTGGGTGCAACGCAATATCGGCGCCTTCGGCGGCGACCCGGGACGGGTCACGGCCTTCGGGCAGTCGGCCGGGGGCGACGCCGTCGCCCACCTCATGGCGACGCCGGAAGCCCCCGCCCTCTTCCAGCGGGCCATCATCCAGAGCGCACCCCTGGGCATTACCAAGGGCCGGGACAAGATGAGCACTGCAATGGGGATCGCTGCCGAAACCGTCACCGAAGACACCCCGGCAATGGACGTGGTGGAGGTCGAAGGGCACGTCTCGCAGGTGGCCCGGAAATTCGGGCTGATCGCGGCCATGCCGTTCGGCACCCAGTACGGGCACGCCCCCCTGCCGCCGGAATCCGGCATTGAGGCCGCCTGGAACGCCACAGCCCCCGGGATCGAGGTCCTGATCGGCCACACCTCCGATGAAGCCCGGCTGTTCCTGCCCCGCAACCGGGCGCTCAACCGCGTGACCAGGGTTCCCGTGCTCGGGCCCGCCGCGGTCGAAGCCATCAACTGGGCCGTGACCGAGGCGGTCTATGGCAGGTCCGCCCGCAAGTTCGCCCGCCGGCACGCCGAGGCCGGCGGCACGGCCTACAGCTACGTGCTGAGCTGGGCGGCGCCGGGAAACGTCTACGGAGCCGCGCACACCGTCGACCTGCCGCTGCTGTTCGGCAACAAGCAGACCTGGTCAGGAGCGGGGCTGCTCGCCGGTGCCTCGTGGGAGGAAATCAACGCCCAGGGCCGGGCCCTCCGCGCACTCTGGGCCCGTTTTGCCTCCGGGGACGGCCTGGACAGCCGCGGCGGACTGCCCGGCGCACTGCGGTACCACGCCGTCTGAGCCGGATGACGGCTGATTCAGTGTCCAAGTCCCTCCTCCCCTCGGGGCCCGCAATGAAGACCCTCGGCGTGGACCTCGCAGCGGCCACCCGGAAGACCGCTGCGGCCGTCCTCGAATGGAGCGGCGGCGGCGCCCGCCTGGCGCACCTGGCCCTCGACGTCGGCGACGAGGAGATTGTGCGGCTGTTCGGCTCCAGCGACATGACCGGGATCGACTGTCCCGTGGGCTGGCCGGATGCCTTCCTGCCCTTCCTGGCCGGGCATCTGGCGCTCGAGGCGCACCCCGTGCTCGACCATGACGGAATCGAGGGCCGCCGGTTGCTGGCCTACCGGGACACCGACCGGTTCGTCACCGCCCGGACCGGGCTGATCCCGCTCAGCGTCTCCGCCGACCGGCTGGCCCACCCCGCGATGCGCTGCGCGGTCATCCAGGCCAAAATCGCCGTGGCCTACGGACCGCAAGCCAGGGACGGCAGCGGCCGGCTGGCCGAGGTCTACCCGGCCGCGTCGCTGAAAGCGTGGGGGCTGCTGGCCCGCGGTTACAAGGGCCGCGGCGGCGCGGAAACGCAGCGGCTGGCCGGGCTCCTGGACGGGCTGAAGCAGGCAGCACCCTGGCTGGACCTGGCCGGAACCGAGGACCGCCTGGCCGGCTCCGACGATATGTTCGACGCGCTCATCGCCTCCCTCACCGCCCGCGCCGTGGCACTCGGCGCAACCATCCGCCCGGATGCCGCCCATGCCAAGGCCGCCCGGACCGAGGGCTGGATCCACCTGCCCGCCGGGGGGCTGGGCGGGCTCAGCGGCGGGCGGGACGGCATCCAGCCGTAGCGGACCGGCCGCCTGGCTACCGGGGTTGTTCCGGGCCCAGGGTCCAGCCGCTGATGTCCTGCGAGTCCTCACCGTGGTCCCGGGTCTGGTTGTGGGCCCGGATCCTGCTGTCCTGCAGCGCCTGCCGCAGCAGCGAGTGCTTCTCGGCCAGGCCCGGCACGCGGTCGATCGCGTCGATGGCGAGCTGGAAGCGGTCGATCCCGTTCAGCATGGCCATGTCGAACGCCGTCGTGGTCGTGCCTTCCTCCTTGTATCCGCGGACGTGCAGCCCCTCCTGGTTGGTCCGCCGGTATGCCAGCCGGTGGATCAGTGACGGATAGCCGTGGTAGGCGAAGATGATGGGCTTGTCCGCTGTGAAGATCCCGTCGAAGTCCCGGGACGTGAGGCCGTGCGGGTGCTCGCTCGAGTCCTGGAGCCGCATCAGGTCCACCACGTTGACCACCCGGATCTTCAGCCCGGGAGCCCCGGCCTTCAGGAGTTCCGCGGCGGCGACCGTCTCCACGGTGGGCACGTCCCCGGCACAGGCCAGCACGACGTCGGGTTCCTCGCCGGGGACTTCGGACCCGGCGAATTCCCAGATTCCCAGGCCGCGCTGGCAGTGGTGCGCGGCCTCGGCAGGTCCCAGCCAGGTCGGCGAGGGCTGCTTGCCGCTGACCACGATGTTGACGTAGTCCCGCGAGTCCAGGCAATGCTCCATGACCGAGAGCAGGGTGTTCGCGTCCGGCGGCAGGTACACCCGGATGACCTCGGCCTTCTTGTTCACGGCGTGGTCGATGAAGCCGGGATCCTGGTGCGAGAAGCCGTTGTGGTCCTGCTGCCAGACATGCGAGGACAGCAGGTAGTTGAGCGAGGCAACCGGCCGGCGCCAGGCCAGGTCTCGGTGCACCTTGAGCCACTTGGCATGCTGGTTGAACATCGAGTCGACAATGTGGATGAAGGCCTCATAGCAGCTGAAAACACCGTGCCGTCCGGTCAGCAGGTACCCCTCCAGCCAGCCCTGGCACAGGTGCTCGCTGAGGACCTCCATGACCCGGCCGGCGCGGGCAAGGTGCTCATCGACTTCCTCGATCCGGTACTGCCACACCTTGTCCGTGACCTCGTAGACGTCCTGCAGGCGGTTGGAGGCCGTCTCATCCGGACCGAACAGCCGGAACGTCTCGGGGTTCAGGCTGATCACGTCGCGGAGCCAGGACCCCAGCGTGATCATGGCGCTGACCCGCTCCACCCCCGGCTGGGCCACCGGCACGGCGTGGTCCTCGTACTTCGGCAGCTTGAGGTCCCGCAGCAGGACGCCGCCGTTCGCGTACGGGGTGGCGCTCATCCGGAGTTCGCCCGCGGGGGCGTGCGCCGCGACCTCCGCCCGGAGGCGCCCGGCGGCGTCGAAGAGTTCGCCGGGCCGGTAGGATTCGAGCCAGTCCCCCAGCTGTGCCAGGTGCTCCGCGTTGGTGCGCACCTCGGACAGCGGCACCTGGTGGCTCCGCCACGTTCCTTCCACCTGCAGCCCGTCGACTACCTTGGGCCCGGTCCAACCCTTCGGCGAACGCAGCACAATCACGGGCCAGCGGGCAGCGGGGGTATCCCCGGTCCCGCCGTCCGCCGCGCCGCTCCGGCGGGCCGCCTGGATGTCCCGGATCTCGGCAAGGCAGGCGTCCAGTACCGCCGCGAAGTCCCGGTGCGCGGCCGCCGTGTCGTCCGGATCGGCCACGGTCACAAAGTGCGGCTCGTGGCCGTAGCCGCGGAGCAGCTGCTCCAGCTGGGCTTCGGGCATGCGGGCAAGGATGGTGGGATTGGCGATTTTGAAGCCGTTCAGATGCAGGATGGGCAGCACCGCGCCGTCATGCACCGGGTCCAGGAAATTGTGGGAATGCCAGCTCGCCGCCAGCGGCCCGGTTTCGGCCTCGCCGTCTCCGATCACGACGGCGGTGATCAGGTCCGGATTGTCGAAGACGGAGCCGTAGGCGTGCGCCAGGGAATAGCCGAGCTCTCCACCCTCGCTGATGGAACCCGGGGTTTCGGGGGCAGCGTGGCTGGGGATGCCGCCGGGATAGGAGAACTGCCGGAAGAGCTCGGCCATGCCCTGTTCGTCGCTGCCGACATTGCTGTAAATCTCGGAGTAGGTGCCCTCGAGCCAGGCGTTTGCCACGACGGCCGGGCCGCCGTGTCCCGGGCCGGCAATGAACAGCATGCTCTGGCTGTCCCGCCGGATGACCCGGTTCAGGTGGGCGTAGACGAAGTTCAGCCCGGGGGTCGTGCCCCAGTGGCCCAGCAGCCGGGATTTGGTGTTGCCGGCGCCCAAGGGTTCCCGCAGCAGCGGGTTGGAGCGCAGATAGATCTGCCCGACGGACAGGTAGTTGGCGGCCCGCCACCACCGGTCCACAAGCTCCATTTCCGCGTCATCGGGCACGGCATTATTCGCGTCACGTCTCATTGCAGTCCTCGTTTCACTCGGGCCTCGTCGGCGGCGCAGCATCCAGCAGGCATTGGCCGATTCCGGTTTCCCGCCGGCCGCCCGGCCGTCCGATTCAGCGCTTCCACCGGCTGTTGTCGGTCATGTGACGAGGCCGGGCTGGGACATTTGCCACGAATCTACCACCGGGTAGTGTGGTCCCAGAATGTTCACGCTGACCATCAACCAAACAGACAGCCGGCGCGACGGCGACTGCGTGCCGCAGCTCCTCAAGGACCTGCGGCACATCCCGGCGCGCCTCGACTTCGACCGTTCGGTGGAGGACGAAGTCCAGGGGATTGTGGACCTGCCGCACCAGGCCGTCGAGGCGGCGATGATCGCGCTGCGGACCGGCAGCTGGTACGTCGGGATCGGCGTCGGGCCTGTCAATGAGCCGCTGCCCAACCAGATCAAAGACGCCTCGGGCCACGGCTTGATTTACGCCCGCCGGGCCGTGGACCGGCTGCGCAACGGCAAGGACCGCATCCCGGTTGCCGTGGAGGGCCCGCTGGCCGACCTTGCGGCGGAGTCGGAGGCCGTGCTGCGGCTGCTGGGGCACATCGTGCACGACCGCAGCCCCGCGGAATGGCGGGTGTTGGACCTCCTGACGCCGGGCGTGCGCGGGCAGCAGAAGGCAGTGGCCGAGGAGCTCGGCATCACCACCCAGGCGGTCAGCAAGGCCGTGGCTCGGGCCCAGTGGAATGAGGAACACGCGGCGCGTCCGGCCGCGGCCAGGCTGCTGGGCCTCATCCTCGAGGTGCGCTGACAGCGCGCCTGCTGCCAACCGGCCCCTCCGCGTTGCTACAGCAGCAGGCTGCGCAGAACGTGCGCGGCGCCGTCGTCGAATACGGAGTGGGTGACCTCGTTGGCGGCGGCGATGACTTCCTCGGGCGCCTGGCCCATGGCAACGCCGCGGAATGCCCAGGTGAGCATCTCGATGTCGTTGCGGCCGTCGCCGACGGCGACGGTGCGGTGCTCCTCGATGGCGAGCCGGCCGCGGAGGTGCTCCAGCGCACTTGCCTTCGTGACGCCGGCGGCGGCGATGTCCAGCCACGCTGTCCAGCCCACGGAGTAGGTCACGCCGGCCAGGCCGATGTGCCGGACGGCGGTGTTGAACTCCTCGGGCGTGTTCTCGGCGCTGAAGACCACGACGCGGACCGCGGTGGCTTCCAGCATGGTCTGGAAGTCGACGCCGATTGCCTCCACACCGAAGCTCATGTCCTGGAAGCGCTCGGTGGAGAGGAAGTTTCCGTCCTCGTCCTCGAGCGCGTACTTGGCCGAGGGCAGACGCTCACGCAGCGCACGCAGCACGGGGCCCGGGTCGAACGTGGCCTTGTGCACGATCTCGTAGCCGTCGCTGAGGCTGGAATCCAGCCGCAACGTGACACCGCCGTTGGAGCATACGGCGTAGCCGTTGTCGATGCCGATGTGCTCGATGATGGGCAGCGCCGCGTTGAGCGACCGGCCGGTCGCGATGGTGACGTGGTGGCCTGCGGCCACGACGTCCTGCGCGGCCTCGCGGACGGGTACTGACATGTGGCCGTCGTGGTCCACGAGGGTGCCGTCGACGTCGAGCGCGACCATCAGCTTGTGGGCAGCTGCGGTCGGCTGGTTCTTGTTGTTGTCTCGCCGGTCATCGTTGCCGGCGACTGAGGATTCAGTCATTGTTGTCATCTCACAAGTAGAACAGACACCCCCGACCGCCGCTAGGACGCGGGCCACAGCGCGCGGTGAACCGGGGGTGAACAGTTGTGGGCGCCCGTTCCCCGCGGCACGGCGCGGGGACAGGCCTGGGCTGCGGGTCAGATGACCGGGAAGACCGTCATGCCGCCGAGGTACTTCTGCAGTGCCTTCGGGATGTTGACGGAGCCGTCCGGGTTCTGGTGGTGCTCCAGGATGGCAACGATCCAGCGGGTCGTGGCCAGCGTGCCGTTGAGCGTGGCGACGGCGCGGGTCCCCTTGGGGGCCCCGTCCTCGCTCAGCACGCGTTCGCGGATGTTCAGCCGGCGCGCCTGGAAGGTGGTGCAATTCGAGGTGGAGGTCAGCTCTCGGTAGGCGCCCTGCGTCGGGACCCAGGCCTCGCAGTCGAACTTGCGCGCGGCGGAGTTGCCGAGGTCTCCGGCGGCGGTGTCAATCACCCGATAGGGCAGCTCGCACTTGGCCAGCATCTCCTCTTCCCAGGCCAGCAGCCGGGCGTGCTCCGCCGCGGCCTCCTCGACGGTGGTGTAGATGAACATTTCCACCTTGTTGAACTGGTGGACCCGGATGATGCCGCGGGTGTCCTTGCCGTGCGAACCGGCCTCGCGGCGATAGCAGGAGCTTTGCCCGGCGTAGCGGATCGGGCCGGCGGAGAGGTCCAGGATTTCGTCCGCGTGGTAGCCGGCGAGGGCCACTTCGGACGTGCCCACGAGGTAGAGGTCATCCTCGGCGAGGCGGTAGATCTCGGCGTCGTGCTTTACGTCGAAACCGGTGCCCTGCATCGTTTCCGGCCGCACCAGCGTCGGCGTGATCATCGGCACGAAGCCGGCGTCGATGGCCTGCTCCATGGCCATCTGCAGCAGCGCCATTTCCAGCCGGGCTCCAGCGCCGCGCAGGAAGTAGAAACGCGAACCGGAGACCTTGGCGCCGCGCTCCATGTCGATGGCGCCGATCAGCTCACCGATCTCCAAGTGGTCCTTGGGCTCGAAATCGGTGAATTCGCGGGGCGTGCCGACGGTCTTCACGACGATGTAGTCGTCCTCGCCCCCCTCGGGGACGCCGTCGACGATGAGGTTCGGGATGCCGCGCAGCAGTTCCTCATGGGCGGCCTGTGCGGCGTCGGCCTCGGCGGAGGCGGACTTGACCTCGCCCGCCAGGACCTTGACCTCCGCCAGCAGGGCCTGCTTTTCCTCGCCCTTGGCCTGCGCCACCTTTTTGCCGAAGGCATTCTGCTCCGCCCTCAGGTTTTCGAAGCGGATCAGGGCGGCACGCCGGGCCGAGTCCGCGGCGATGATCGCGTCCACCACGGATTCGTCGGCGCCGCGGGCGCGCTGGCTGGCCCGGAACTTGTCCGGATTTTCGCTGAGGTCTTTTACGTCGATCACCAGACAAGAGTATCCAATCCAGCCAGCATTACCGGGCAATCGTCGGGCAATCGGACACCGGCCTGCGGCGGGATAGTGTTGGAGCACAATGCGCGACTGGCTGCTGTACCTCGTCATCGCTGGAGTCCTGGCGTTCGCCGTCTCCAGCTGGTGGGGAGTGCGCAAGCTCAAGGCCAAGCACACCCGCAGCGCCGTGTGGGAGGAAACGCACAGCCCGGGCCTGGGCCAGCAGAAGGTCGCCGTGGTGATGAACCCCATCAAGTCCCGGTCCGATGAGGCCCGCACGGTGATCGAGGGTGCATGCGCCGCGGCCGGCTGGGTGCCGCCGCGGTTCTTCGACACCACCGCCGAGGACCCCGGATTCTCGCAGGCGCGGGCCGCCATCGAGTACGGCGCCGACGTCGTCCTCGTGGGCGGCGGTGACGGCACTGTCCGGGTGGTGGCGGACGCCCTCGCCGGCACGGACATCGCCATGGGCCTGATCCCGCTTGGCACCGGCAACCTCCTGGCCCGCAACATCCACCTCGATGTGGGCGACCTGCACGGAAGTGTCGAGACCGCCCTGTTCGGGCACCAGCGCTTCATCGACACGGCCCGGATGAAGGTGGAGAATTCACGCACCAACGAGGCGGCGGAGCACACGTTCCTGGTCATTGCCGGCATCGGCATGGACGCGGAGGTCGTGGGCGACACGAACGACGGGCTGAAAAAGGCGGTCGGATGGCTGGCCTACACCGAAGCGGGCGTGCGGCACCTCCCGGGCCGCCGCAAGAAGGTGTCCATCTCGCTCGACGACCAGCCGGAACAGAGCCGGAAGATCCGCAGCGTGCTGTTCGCCAACTGCGGCCTGATCCCCGGCGGCATCGACTTCATCCCCCAGGCCATGATCGATGACGGGATGCTCGACGTCGTGGTGATGAGTCCGCGCAGCGCGATCGGCTGGCTGGCGATGTACTGGAAGATTGTGCTGAAGCACAAGAGAAACCTGCCGGTGATGACGTATTACCGTTCCGGCAAGATCACCATCCGCTGCGCAGAGCCGATGCCAACGCAGGTCGACGGCGATCCGACGGGTGCCGCCACGAAGGTCACGGTGCAGATTGCCCCCGGCTCGCTGCTCGTCCGTGTCAAGGACGGCACCGAGGCGGACTAGGGGCGGGGTTCTCGGGGAGCGGCTTACTTCTCCGCGGCGTCCTTGTCCGCGGCGTCTTTGTCCGCGGCTGCCGTCTTCTTCGCTTCCGCGGCCGCCTTGGCGGCGCGTGCCTCGGACTGTTCACGGATCATGGCCTGCTCCTCTTCGAAGCGCAGCCGGTCTGCACGGTCGGCGTCGTCGCCGTCCCAGTCCTGGTTGTCAGCGGTCGGCTTGGGATTCACGATCATTCCCTGGCCGTCATTTTCAAGGCTGGTTCCTGCCATGACCTGCTCCCTCGGTAGAGGACTTCCCCAATATGGATCAGGCAAGCATACGCACAGTTTTCACAGGGGCGGAAGTGCCCGATGAGGCATTTGTCTACGCTGTGGGCGAAGCCCCGGACGTATATTCCGGCACGACGGATGCACCGGACAGTATGTCTTTGACCCACGCATGGGCGGCTCGGAATGCCTGGTCCGAGGTATGGGGCTCCACCACGGTCCGGTGCCCGTCGGCGCGGCCGTAGGAACCCAGGAAACGGGTGGCCGGGCTGATCCGGTGCAGGCCGGCCAGGGCGTCCGCCACGCGGGCGTCGGCCACGTGGCCGTCGGCGTCGATGCTGAAGAAGTAGTGGCCGAGGTACTGGCCGGTGGGCCGCGACTCGATCCGGCTGAGGTTCACGCCGCGGGTGGCGAACTGGTCAAGAATCTCCATCAACGCGCCGGGACGGTCCTCGGGCAGCGGCACGACGACGGTGGTCTTGTCCGCGCCGGTGGGCTCCGGCAGTTCGCCGGGCCGGCCGACCAGCACAAAACGCGTGACCGCACCGGGATTGTCGCCGATGTTCTCCGCCAGCACCGCGAGTCCTGGCTGCTCGGTGGCCACTATCGGCGCGCAGATCGCCGCGTCGTAGTGGAGGTCGCCCTCCAGCAGGCCCATGGCCGCCGCGGCCGTGGAGGAGCCCG
Organism: Arthrobacter sp.; assembly: GCA_035466775.1. Lineage (GTDB taxonomy): Bacteria > Actinomycetota > Actinomycetes > Actinomycetales > Micrococcaceae > Arthrobacter. The sequence goes on along the minus strand of DATIUQ010000063.1, from coordinate 21,635 downwards.
GGATATATTCCGCATCTGGAATATTGTTCTCGGCCCAGAGCCTGCACTGTGCCCAGGCGTGGCCGTGCGTGGAGATCCGGCGGATGTCCTCGATCCTGGTCCCGGGCCGGGCCACCAGAACGAAGCTGATCGACACCAGGGCTTCGCGCAGGATCCGCAGTTCCTGTCCGGTCGCAATCGCATCCAGGGTGGCGGTGACGCCGCCCTCCACGGAGTTCTCGATCGGCACCATCGCCGCGTCCACCGAGCCGGCCCGGACCCGGTCCAGTGCCGTGTTGACGTTCGACGACGGAATGCGGACAGCGTCTTCCGCGCCGGGAACCTGCATCAGGGCCGCCTCGGTGAAGGTGCCCGCGGGTCCGAGGAAGGTGTACGTGACGGGTGATGCGGGCATCGGCGCTTCTTTCTTCAACTACAGGATGACGGGCTTGAGTCCGTTGTCAGACACCAGCGGCATGCCGGTTTCCAGCCACTGGTCCATGCCGCCGGCCACGTTCAGGGCGGAGTACCCCTGGCCGGAAAGCCACTGGGCGGCGCGGAAGGAACGGCCCCCCGTGCGGCAGATGACGTAGAGATCCTCGTCGGGGTCGAGTTCCTCGAGCCGGGCCGGGAGCTGGTCCAGGGGGATGTGCAGCGCACCGGCGGCGTGGCCCGCGACCCACTCGTAGTCCTCGCGGACGTCAAGGATCTTGGCCCCCTCGGGGATGCCGGACACGGTCACGGTGTCAAAGTCGCTCATGGGTCGTCCCTTCCGCAGAATGCATGGTCTTCCTCCAGCGTATCGCCAGCAGCCGGTGCCGCACCCTTACCGGCAGCACGTTACGCTTCTGGGATGGTGCAAAGGAGACCCGAGGCAGCTGAACGGCCCGCACGTCCGGCGGCTCCCCGCACCCCCACCCATGGGACATGCCCTCCCCCCGCCGCACCCACTGGACATAGCGCCACCATGTCCACCCGCCCGCGCCAGCACTGGACATGTCCCGCGGAGGGCCGCCCCGGAAACCTGCCGGAGCCGCGCGGCCGTGGCTGAGATCCACGAGCTCTCCGCCGTCGAGCTGCGTGATGCCCTGCGCTCCGGCGAGCTGTCGTCGCGGCAGGCCACGGGGCATTTCCTGGACCGCATCGCCGCTGAAAACCGTTATCTGGGCGCCTTCATCACCGTCACGGCGGAGCAGGCCCTGCTGGACGCGGCCGCCGCGGACGAGTCCCATGTCCGGGCCGCGCGCAACGGGACCGGCCTGGCACTGCTGCACGGGATGCCGGTGGCCTTCAAGGACCTTTCCGACGTCGCCGGCGTCGTGACCACCCACGGCAGCGCCGCCCTGGACCACAAGCCCGCCCTGACCGACGGCGCCCTCGTCGAAATCCTCAAAGGCGCGGGGGTGGTCTCACTGGGTAAGACCCAGGTTCCGGAGTTCGGGCTGACGGCGTACAGCGAGAACCTGATCGCGCCGCCGTCGCGGAACCCGCACGCCCTGAGCCGCAGCTCGGGGGGTTCCAGCGGCGGCAGCGCCGCGGCAGTGGCCGCCGGGCTGGTTCCCTTCGCCCCCGGTTCCGACGGCGGCGGTTCGGTGCGCATCCCGGCCGCCGCCTGCGGGCTGGTGGGCCTCAAGCCAGGCCGCGGGCTGGTTCCGGCGGGTGAGAGCACCGGTGATCCCGCCGGGCTGGTGGTCTCCGGGCCGCTGGCCCGTTCTGCGGCGGACGCTGCGCTGCTGCTCGATGCCATGGTCCCCGGGACCGGCCCCGGCAAGGCGCCCGGCGAGACCGCTTCCGGCTACCTCGAACTCGCCGCGCAGGACCCTCCCAAGCTCCGGATCGGGGTGAGCCTGGCGAGCCCATGGCAGACGATCTTCCCCTTCACCCCGGACGCCGAGGCGCTGGACGCCCTCGCCGAGGGCATCCGGCGGCTGGAAGCGGCCGGGCACGAAGCCTCGGAAGCCTCCATCCGCTACGACAACCGCTACCCGGGCGCGTTCACCACAGCCTGGACTGCCGCCGTCGGGGACGCCCGGATCACTCCGCAGCGAGAGGCGCTCCTGACGCCGCTGACCCGGACATTCCGTCGCCGCGCGCAGCAGCGCGGGCCCGCCAAACTCGCCGAATCCCTCGGATTCCTGCGCCAGTTCCGGCGGGACACGATCGCCCAGTACGCCGCCTGGGACCTGATGCTGATGCCCGCGCTGGCGCAGACCCCGCGCCCGGTGGGCTGGTTCACCGGGGCTGCCCACGGCGACGGGTACTGGCCGGCGGCCGAATGGGCGGGGGATGCCGACGGCGATTACCGCAAGCAGTGCGAGTACGCGCCCTGGTCGTCCATGGTGAACGTGTGCGGGCTGCCGGCCATCAGCATTCCGGTGCACTGGACCGGCGGCGAGAAGGGTGCGGGGCTGCCGATGGGCATCCAGCTGATCGGGCCGCTGGGTTCCGAGGCGCTGCTGCTGCAAGTGGCCGCGCAACTGGCGTCCTAGCCTCGCAACTTGCCGGCGTGGGTGAATTCCGGGGCCTGGGCCGCTACGGTTTAGCAGAGCAGAGCCACGACGTGTTCCCGGCTGGAACCACATGAGAGGGATCGATGAAGATTACCGGCGCAGTACTTGAGGAAATCGGCCGCCCCCGGCCGTTCGCGGATTCCAGGCCGATCAGCATCTCCGAGCTGGAGCTTGACGGCCCCGGCCCCACCGAAATCCTGGTCAGGATTGAGGCTGCCGGCATCTGCCACTCGGACCTGAGCGTTGTGGACGGCAACCGGGTGCGTCCGGTGCCGATGCTGCTGGGGCACGAGGCCGCGGGACGGGTCGTTGAGGTCGGCTCGGACGTCACTGACCTCGTGCCGGGCCAGCGCGTGGTGATGTCCTTCCTGCCCCGCTGCGAACAATGCGGGAACTGCGCCGAAGACGGCCGGCTCCCGTGCACGGCAGGTTCGAAAAGCAACGGTGAAGGCACCCTCCTGCACGGATCGATGCACCTGGACCGCGGCGGCGAGCAGATCTTCCACCACCTGGGCGTCTCCGGCTTCGCCACCCATGCCGTCGTGGACCGCGCCTCCGCCGTGCCGGTGGACGATGACATCCCGGCCGACGTCGCCGCCGTCCTCGGCTGCGCCGTGCTGACGGGAGGCGGTGCTGTCCTGAACGCCGCCCGGCCCGGGCCGCAGGACAGCATCATGATCGTGGGGCTTGGCGGCGTGGGGATGGCCGCGCTGATCACGGCCATCTCCCAAGGCGTTTCGCGGATCGTCGCCGTGGACACCCTGGAAGAAAAACTCGAGCATGCCCGCCGCCTCGGCGCCCACGAAACCTACACCCCGCAGCAGGTTCTCGAGGAGGGCGTCAAGGCCAGGTACGTGATCGAATGCGCCGGGAACGCGCGGGCTTTCGAAACCGCCTTCGCCGCGACCGCGGCAGGCGGCACCACCGTCACCGCCGGCCTGCCGCACCCGGACGCCCGCGCCCAGATCTCGCCGCTGACCGTCACCGCCGAGGCCCGGACGATCGTCGGCAGCTACCTCGGCTCCGCCGTGCCGTCCCGGGACATTCCCAAATACGCCCAGCTCTGGCGGGAAGGGAAACTGCCGGTCGAGGAGCTGATCTCCTCGCGCATCGCCCTGGCGGACATCAACCAGGCCATGGACCAGCTGGCCGACGGAAAGGCCGTGCGCCAGGTCATTATGTTCGACGCCGGTTAGCCCGCCCGCCGCACGCAGGCCCGGCCCCGGGTTGCGCTATCACTTGCGGCTGCTATTCCGGCCTCAAAGGGGTCCAGAACAGCAAGAAGTGATAGCGCAACGGGCGGAAAAGCAGCGCGAAACGCCGCGCGCATGACTTGCCCCGGGACGCCGCGAATGTGACAATCCCGCGTCACACTGTCAGCATTAAGTAAATGAGCACTACTCATTTATCCCGTCCCCCCGCTACAACGCCGGGCGACACATCCTTTTTTGGCCACCCAAAAATGCTGGCCAGCCTCTTCTCCGTAGAGATGTGGGAGCGCTTCTCCTTCTACGGCATGCAGGGCATCCTGCTCTACTACATGTACTTCACGGCCGCTGAGGGCGGCCTGGGGATCGACAAGGCCCTGGCCGCCGGCCTCGTCGGCGCCTACGGCGGCGGCGTGTACCTCTCCACCATCCTGGGCGCCTGGCTCGCGGACCGGCTCCTCGGTTCCGAAAAGGTGCTTTTCGGCTCCGCCATCCTGATTATGGCCGGCCACATCGGCCTCGCCCTGGTCCCGGGCATTCCCGGCCTGATCACCGGCCTGGTGCTTGTCGGCGTCGGCTCCGGCGGCCTGAAGGCCAACGCCACGGCCCTCGTGGGAAGCCTTTACCGGGAGAAGGACGAACGCCGCGACGCCGGCTTCTCCATCTTCTACATGGGCATCAACGCCGGCGCGCTGATCGGCCCGCTGGTCACCGGCTGGCTGCAGGAAAGCCAGGGGTTCCACTGGGGCTTCGGCGCCGCCGCCGTCGGCATGGGTGTGGGACTGGCCATCTACGCTGTGGGCCGTAAAAAGCTGCCCGCAGAGGCAAACCGGGTGCACAACCCGCTGCCCGCCGCCGAGCGCACCAAGTACGGCCTGCGCTTCGCCGCCATCGCCGCCGTGGTCGCCGTGCTGCTGGCCACCGGCATCGTGAATGCCGAGAACCTGGCCATGTCCATGGCCTACGCGGCCATCGGCGCGTCCGTGCTCTACTTCGGTCTGATCTTCAGCAGCAAAAAGGTCAACGGCACCGAACGCCGGCGCGTCGGGGCATTCATCCCCCTGTACATCGCCTCGGCCGCATTCTGGGCACTGTTCCAGCAGCAGTTCACCTTCATCGCCGTGTACTCGGAGGAGAAGCTGGACCGGAACCTGTTCGGCTGGGAAATGCCGGCCGCCTGGGTCCAGTCCATCAACCCGGTGTTCATCATCATCTTCGCCGGCGTGATGGCTGCCCTCTGGACCCGGCTGGGCCGCAAACAGCCTGGCTCGGCGCTGAAGTTCTCGATCGGCCTCTTTGTGATGGGCCTGGCCTTCCTGGCCTTCATCCCGCTGGCCGGGGGCGGCAAGACCCCGCTGCTGGCCCTGGTGGGAATCCTGTTCCTGTTCACGCTCGCGGAACTGTTCCTGTCCCCCATCGGCCTGTCGGTGACCACGAAGCTGGCCCCGGAGGCGTTCCGCACCCAGATGGTGGCGCTGTTCTTCCTTTCGGTGTCGCTGGGCACCACGCTGGCCGGCATGCTCTCCGGCCTGTACAACCCGGAGGACGAGCTGCCCTACTTCATCGGCATCGGCGGCACGGCCATGCTGCTGGCCGTTGGCCTGGCCGCGGCCTCGCCGGCGATCAAGAAGCTGATGGGCGGCGTACGCTGAGCCGTTGAGCTCCAAGCACCGCGCACCGCTTGAGTCCCGCGTTTACGCCCCCGCCGCACGCGAGGCGTCCGACGTCGAACTCATCCCGGCGGGCGGTGTCACCAACGGTGTGGTGCGGGCGGGCGGAACTATCCGCCGCCCGCACCAGCCGCAGTCCCTGGCGGTCGCCGCGTACCTCGACTGCCTGGAGGACGCAGGGTCCGATCGTGGCGCAGGTGCTGCGCCGGCTGGTCGCGGCCCTTGCCCCTGGCGGAGGAGCCTAGACCCCGTAAGCCCGGTTGCTTGAGCCGCTCAGGGCCAGCCCCAAAGCGAAGAACACAACCACCACCAGAATGGTCAGCGCGATCGCCACGTAGCCCATCACCAGGCCGGCAATGGCCATGCCCTTGCCCGACGGCTCACGCTTGAGGGCCATGTGCCCCAGGATGACCGCCGCGAGCTGCGGCAGCAGGAAGAAGCCGAGCCCCACAAAGGCGGCGATTCCGCAGCACATGCTGGCGATGCTCAGGCCCTTTGGTTCCGGCGGCACGCCGTAGTAGGCCGGCTGGCCGTAGGCATTGAACGGGGTGCCCGGCTGGCCGTAATGCGGCGCCGCACTGTACGGCTGCTGGCCGTAGGGCTGCTGGGGGTAGGGCTGCTGGCCATACTGTGCCGGCGTGCCGTACGGGTCCGTGGGCTGGCCGTAGTCCAAGGGCTGGGTGTGCTGCTCGCCGGCCTGGTCCGGCGTTCCGGACGGCCGGTGTCCATAGCCCTGCTGCTCGAACGCCGACGTCGCGGGCGGCGGCGCAGGAACGTCGGACTCGTACGCCGGAATATGCGACGGCGGCCGGTAGCCCTCGGGGGTGTCGTCTTTGTCCGGTTTCGGCTGGTCAGTCATGGTTTTTCCCCTCGTGAAGTCCCTGGATTCAGCCTACCGCCGCCCCGCTGCAACGGGCAGGACATTTCTTGCGTCACAGGGGCCGTAATCCGCCGAAATCATGTCCCCTGCCGCGCCGGTCTGGCATGCTGGTGCCATGGCTAGCCGCGCGGGCACTGTTGCCCAACCCCAAGACCTTGTTGATCTCACTGCGCTCCTGGATGCGTATTACGACGTTGCACCGGATCTGGGCGACCCCGGCCAACGGGTGGTCTTCGGCACGTCCGGGCACCGGGGCTCGAGCCTGAAAGCCTCCTTCAACGAACCGCATATCCTCGCCATCACCCAGGCGATCGTGGAGTACCGGGCAGGCCAGGGGATCACCGGGCCCCTGTACCTCGCCAAAGACACCCACGCCCTGAGCGAGCCGGCCCAGAATTCCGCCCTGGAAGTCCTCGCAGCCAACGGCGTCAACGTGCTGATCGACGCCCGCCACGGCTACACCCCCACCCCGTCACTGAGCCACGCCATCCTGACGCACAACAACAACTCCCCCGCCGGGGCTCCGCAGGCAGACGGCATCGTGGTGACGCCAAGCCACAACCCGCCCGGCGACGGAGGCTTCAAGTACAACCCCCCGCACGGCGGGCCCGCCGATTCAGACGCCACCGGCTGGATCGCCAACCGCGCCAACGAACTGCTGGAAAACGGCCTCCGCGGGGTCAAACGGATTCCCATCGCCGACGCCCTCAGCGCAGGCACCACGGGCAAGTTCGACTTCCTCAGCAGCTACGTGGACGATCTGCCCTCCGTCCTGGACCTCAATGCGATCCGCGAGGCCGGGGTCCGCATCGGCGCCGACCCGATGGGCGGAGCGTCTGTGGACTACTGGGGCGAGATCGGCGAACGCCACCACCTGAACCTCACGGTGGTCAACCCGACCGTCGATCCTCAGTGGGCGTTCATGACACTCGACTGGGACGAGAAGATCCGGATGGACTGCTCCTCGCCGTCGGCGATGGCCTCGCTGATCAACCGGATGGCTGCTGGTGCGGACGGGTCCGCAGCCTTCGACGTTGCCACCGGCAACGACGCCGACGCCGACCGGCACGGGATCGTGACGCCGTTTGTCGATGGGCAGGGCGGGCTGATGAACCCGAACCACTACCTCGCTGTGGCGATTGACTACCTCTACCGCCACCGGACCGGCTGGAACCCGCAGTCCGTGATCGGCAAGACCTTGGTTTCCTCCTCGATCATCGACCGCGTGGCCGAAAGCCTGGGCCGCAAACTCGTCGAAGTCCCGGTGGGCTTCAAGTGGTTCGTCCCGGGGCTGCTCTCCGGCGAAGGCGCCTTCGGCGGCGAGGAATCCGCCGGAGCCTCCTTCAACAAGATGGACGGCAGCGTCTGGACCACCGACAAGGACGGCATCCTGCTGGCCCTGCTGGCGTCGGAGATCACGGCGGTGACGGGCAAGTCGCCGTCGCAGCTGTACAAGGGCCTCACCGACCAGTTCGGCGACCCGGTCTACGCACGGATCGACGCGGCGGCCACCCGGGAGCAGAAGGCGGCCCTCGGCAAGCTCTCACCGGCGGACGTGACCGCCACGGAACTCGCGGGGGAAACCATCACGGCGAAGCTGACCGAAGCGCCGGGCAACGGGGCGGCGATCGGCGGGCTCAAGGTGGTCACCGAGAACGCCTGGTTCGCGGCCCGCCCCTCCGGCACCGAGGATGTCTACAAGATCTACGCCGAGTCCTTCAAGGGAGCGGACCACCTCAAGCAGGTCCAGGCCGAGGCAAAGGCTCTGGTGGACGGGGTCATCTCCTAAGCGGCGGCCCGTGGGGCCGGCCTTCCGCGGGCCCGAAAGCCCGGACCGTTCCAGGCTGGTCCGCTCAGGCCGGTTCTGCCTCAAGGCTGCCGGCGAGCACCGAGCGGTTCCGGCCCAGGGTCTTGGCCCGGTAGAGCGCGGCGTCCGCTGAGGCAATCATGGCGTCAAGATCCACGCGGCCGGGTGTGGTCGACGCGATGCCGTAGCTGGACGTTGGCAGGCAAGCGATGATCGGCGACGCTGTCGCCTGCAGCCGGGCGCTGATGTCCCTGGCGATGTCAGCTGCCGTTTCCGGCGTCACGCCCGGCAGGAGGATGATGAATTCCTCGCCGCCGTAGCGGCCCACAAGGTCGGTGGCGCGGACGGTGGACGTGCAGGCCTCCGCGAACGCCTGCAGGGCGGTGTCGCCGGCCGAATGGCCATACTCGTCGTTGATGGCCTTGAAATGGTCCAGGTCCGCGAGGATCAGCGACGCCGTGGTCCTGGCCCTGGTGAGGCGGCGCAGTTCATCCTCGGCGAGGTCCAGGAAGGCCGTGCGGTTCAGCAGCCCGGTCAGCCCGTCCACGGTGGCGCGGGCACGGAGGTCCTGGGTCTGCTGCTCGTAGCTCAGCTCCGCCATGGTGAAGGAGGCCACCACCATGATCACGGCCGAACAGACCGTCGCCGGGACAGACCCAAAGGCCGTCAGGAACACGGTCCCGTCGGGTCCCTCGAGAACATAGGTAACCAGGCGGCCCAGATAGAACGCCGCGAGGAAACCGGAGCCCACGGCCAGCGTGCGGTGCACGCGCGAAAAGTGCCGGTCCAGCAGGAACAGTTCGCGGCAGGCGAGGCCAATCAGCAGGCCCATGAATCCCAGGTAGGCCGGGCCGCCGGACCACACGTTGGTGGCAGGCTGGTCCAGCGCCGACACCACGGCCGTTATGGCCGGCCCGGCTGCCAGATACCAGATCTTGGGGACCGTGGTCCGCAGCGAACGGGCTCCCGCCCAGATGCTGGACGCGCCGGCAACGAGAAACACGTTCCCCAGCGGATTGGCCCAGACCTGGTGCGGCGAACCGTCCAGCAGGTACGCCGCATTGCCGGACAGGAAAAACAGGAGCGCAAGGCACCACGATCCGCTGTAGGTGGACCGCGTCCGGCGGAAGGTGATGAAGTAGAAGAGCAGCAGCAGCGTCAGGTCGACCACCGCCAAGGCGACACGCAAAGATAAGGTGTCAAGCGTCATGTAGTGGCCCCCCGGTCCGCTCGCAATAGCCCGATGTGCGTCGACTGAGCGCCGCAGGTGAGCCTAGTATTGCACCCCCGGCGGACAAAGTGTGACACCCGTCTCGATATGACCTTGTGGCCGTCGAACCGGAATCCGCCAGGACCACGGCGGGCGGATCGCACAGGCCTCTACTAACGGGCGGGAAGCGGACTAAACTGGAAGCGGCCCCGGATGCGGCCTTGCGCTCAACCGCAGAATTGCGTCCCGAGTGCCTCCGGCCTGTCCCCCATGGTGCCGGAGGCACCTCCGCGTGAGGACAGTGCCGGAGGCACCTCCGCTTGAGGACAGTGCCGGAGGCACCTCCGCGTGAGCGGTTTCCCGTCAGACCGTGCGGACGACGTCGTCGTAAGCGAACTTCGGCTTGGCAGCGCCCCAGGCGTCGGCCGCGGGCTGTCCGATGTTGACGACGAGGAAGCTCTTCTGGCCGCCGTCGGGGAAGAACGCCTCATCGATCGCGGTGAAGTCCGCGCCCGTCATGGGTCCGGCGGAAAAGCCGAGGGAACGGACGGCGAGGATGAAGTAGCCGGCCTGCAGGTGGGCGTTGTTGTTGCCGGTGGCCGCGGCGAGGTCCGGGGCGGCGTCGTACATGGCCTTTGGCGCGTTGTAGCCGGGCAGGAAGTTGTCCCACTGGTCCTGCCAGGACGTGTCGTAGCTGAGGATGGCGACGAGCGGTGCGGTGGCGGTCTTGGCGCGGTTGCCGTTGGCGAGGGTTTCGACCAGGGTGGCGCGGGCCTCGTCCGACCGGACGTAGGTCACCCGCAGCGGCTGGGAGTTGAACGCGGTGGGACCGAACTTTGTGAGTTCGTAGATCGCCCGGGCCTGCTCGTCGGTGACTTCGCCGGTGAAGGCGTTGGCGGTGCGGGCCTCGGCAAAGATGGCGTCCACTGCGGCGGCGTCGATTACTGCTTCGTCATGGGCGATGGTCATGAGCGTCCCTTTCGCTGGGCGTGCCCGCCGGGGACGGCGGCCACTGGATACTGTCCTTAGTTGCAACTTCAACTTGTGTCTCCCGCTTCCCGCAACACCGCGTGACGTCCGGCACAGCGGCGCAGGCGGCGACGCATGCCGGAAACACCGGCGCGGTAAAGTTGCCCCCGGAAGATTCCTTCCCGCCCCGCCACACATTCTCTGAAAGGCCCCCGGCAATGAGCATGCTCGGTACCAAATGGAAGCTCCACGGCAACGGCAAGTCCATCCGCCCCGGTGAGGTCGTCAGGCCGGATGAGCGCCTGGCCTGGCCGCTGACCATCGGCGTCGGGATGCAGCACGTGGTCGCCATGTTCGGCGCCACCTTCCTGGTCCCGATCATCACGGGCATGCCCCCGGCCACCACGCTCTTCTTCTCCGGCATCGGCACCCTGCTGTTCCTGGTGATCACGAAGGGACAGGTCCCCAGCTACCTCGGGTCCAGCTTCGCCTTCATCGCACCGATCATGGCCTCGCAGCAGCAGTACGGCGTCGCGGGCGCGCTCGGCGGCGTGGTGCTGGCCGGCGTCGGGCTGGCAATCATCGGCGCGGTGGTGCAGAAGTTCGGCGCCGGCTGGATCAACCGCCTCATGCCGCCGATCGTCACGGGCGCCATCGTGGGGCTGATCGGCCTTAACCTCGCCCCGGCAGCGAAGAACAACTTCGACGCCGCCCCGATCACTGCCCTCATCACCCTGGCCACGATCATCGTCGTCAGCGTCTTCTTCCGAGGCATCCTGGGCCGGCTGAGCATCCTGGTCGGCGTCGTGGTGGGCTACCTCGTGGCGATGGTCCGCGGCGAGGTGGACTTCTCCAAGATGGACTCCGCGGCGTGGGTGGGGCTGCCGTTCTTCCAGACCCCCGAATTCCACATCGGCGTCGTTGGCCTGTTCGTGCCGGTGGTGCTGGTCCTCGTGGCGGAGAACATCGGCCACGTGAAGTCCGTGTCCGCCATGACCGGCCAGAACCTCGACGGCGTCTCCGGGCGGGCCCTGATGGCCGACGGCGCCGCCACCGTGCTTGCCGGCATGGGCGGCGGCTCCGGCACCACCACGTACGCGGAAAACATCGGCGTCATGGCCGCCACCAAGGTCTACTCGACGGCGGCCTACTGGATTGCCGGTGCCTTCGCCGTGGTGCTGAGCTTCTCCCCCAAGTTCGGCGAACTCATCGCCACGGTCCCGGCCGGCGTGCTGGGTGGCGCGGCGACGATGCTCTACGGCATGATCGGTGTCCTGGGCGTCAAGATCTGGGTGCAGAACAAGGTGAACTTCTCCAACCCGATCAACCTGACCACGGCCGCCGTCGCGCTGATCGTCGGCATCGCCGACTACACGTGGACCATCGGTGACCTGGTGTTCACCGGCATCGCCCTCGGCTCCGCGGCGGCCTTGGTGATCTACCACGGCATGACCGCGATCGCGAAGGCCCGCGGCACCGTGGCCGAGCCGGAAACCGAGGGCGCTGTGGCCTCGGCCACCGCCGCCGTGAAGCGCGCGCCGAAGAAGCGCCGCTAGCACCACCGCCGGCCACCGGTCGCCGCCGCGCTGCAGCCGGGAGGCCGGGACCCGGACCCCACGCGGGTGTCCGGGTCCCGGCCTCCACTGCGTTGGGCGGCTTTAGTGTCGGGCGGCTCTAGTGTTGCGCGGCGGCTTTAGCCGGCGTCGAAGGTTTCCTTATCGTCGCCGTCGCCGTCCTTGGCAGACCTGTCCCCGGGCAGGTCCGTCCCCGATCCGTCCGGCAGGCCGGCCGCATCCTGGCCGGATTCCGAGGAGAACGGCCGTCCGGCGTCGGGCTCTTCGGTGTTGGTCGCATCCATCTCGGCCTCAGCTGACGGCATGGCAGCCCCGGCATCCTCCGTGGTGTCGGCGTCGTGGCCGGGGGCTGTGCTGGCGTTTTCCGAACTCATTTTTCCTCCGTAACTCCGGAGCGTCCTGCCCCGGGTTGGTGCTGTTTTCCTCGGTCATGCTGGTCCTCGGGTACCGGAATGGTGAACTGCGTGGCCTCCCGAGGTCTGGCGGAAATTCCGTGAAGGGTCTCAGAGGCCCTTGCCGCCAGTGACGGGCAAGACGGCACCGGAAATATAGGAGCCCTGATCGGAGGCGAGGAGCACGTAGGCCGGTGCAAGTTCCGCCGGCTGTCCCGCCCGCTGCAACGGGGTGTCCTGGCCGAAGGACGGCAGTTTCTCCGGCCACTCGGTCGCAGGGATCAGGGGCGTCCAGATGGGGCCCGGCGCCACAGCGTTGACGCGGATTCCCTTCGGGCCAAGCTCCCGGGCCAGGGCCTTGGTGAAGGCGACCTGCGCTGCCTTGGTCATGGCGTAATCGATCAGCTCGGGCGAAGGGTTGAACGCCTGGATCGACGCCGTCGTGATAATCGACGCGCCCGCCCTCAGGTGCGGCACCGCCGCCCGCGCGGTCCAGATCAGCGAGTAGAGGTTGGTCTGGAAGACGCGGTCGAACTCCTCGGTGGGAAGCGACTCGAAGCTGTCGCGGTTCTTCTGGTACGCGGCGTTCAGCACAACGACGTCGAGGCGGCCGAACTCGGCAAGCGCATCGTCGACGATCTTCGTGGCGAAACCCTCGTTGCGCCCGTCCCCGGCGATCAGCAGCGCCTTGCGGCCGGCCTTGCGGATCCACGCGGCAGTGTCCTGGGCGTCGGCTTCCTCTTCCGGCAGATAGGAGATGGCGACGTCGGCCCCCTCCCGGGCGAAGGCGATGGCCACCGCCTTGCCGATCCCGGAGTCCCCGCCGGTGATCAGCGCGGCCTTCCCCGTGAGGGCGCCACTGCCTTCGTAGCTCTCCTCGCCGTGGTCCGGCTGGGGGTCCATGGGCGCCGTGAGGCCCGGCTGTTCCTGCACCTGCTCCGGGAAGGACCCGGAGTAGTAGCCGCCGCGGGGATCGCGCGGCTGGTCCTGCTGCTTGTTCGACTCACTCATAGTCCACCTGCCCAACGTGTCGGTTTTCCAGGGCCGCTCCCGGGCCGCGGGCAGTAGCCCGGACCTGTGGAACCGTCCCACGAAGTAAACAATTCCACCCTACCCGGAAAGTCATCAGCAAGCTTAGTAACGGCTTGAATTTCGGAAAGCTCAAGCCTAGGTTGAGAGTTGACTGCCGCCGCAGCCAGTCCATCATCCAGTGGAGGCGCACGTGTCTGATTTAGAGCCGGAGTCCACTCCCAGGGAGTCCGCGACCGGGCGCAAGAATGATCCCGCTCCGGGCGGACGCAACGAGTCCGCCATCGAAAAGCTGGACCGCAACTGGATGGAACTGCTGCAGGAGCTGCGGGTGCTGCAGACCGGCGTGCAGATCCTCGCGGGCTTCCTGCTGACCCTGCCGTTCCAGTCGAGGTTCGAGACGCTGGACGACTTCCAGACGAATCTCTACCTCGCCAACGTGGGCTTGGCCGCCCTCACCACGGCCCTGATCCTGCTGCCCGTCAGCGTGCACCGCCGCCTGTTCCGCCTGCACCTTCGGGCCGCCTTGGTGTCCAGCGCGGACCGGATCGCCAAGGTGTCCTTGGCCGGCGTCGGGCTTCTCAGCGTCGGCACCTCAGCGCTGGTCTTCGATGTCACGGCAGGCCGGACCGCAGGCCTCATTGCCGGAGCGGTGCTGTTGGTCGTGTTGCTGATCCTGCTGGTCTACGTGCCAAGCAGGCTCCGCCGGCAGGCCGAAAAGGGCAACTGACGTGGCCAGCGCCGCCAGCCATCAACGCAGCACTCCGCCAGGACGGCCCCTGGGCGGGTGGGTCAAGGACCACGGCCTGCTGCTGGTCAATATCGGCCTGTTCCTGGTGTTCTTCGGCGGCATGGTCGTCAGCGGAGCCGCCGACTACAGCTCGGACCAGCTGGCCCATGGCGAACCGGCCGTGACAGTGCTGGGGTACCTCGGCACCGGCGCGTTCCTCGAGGCGACGTTTGAGAACTGGGAGTCCGAGTTCCTGCAGATGGGCATGTACGTCATCCTGACGGTGTTCCTGTTCCAGAAAGGATCCTCGGAGTCCAAGCCAATGGGCCGGGACGCCCCGCAGGATGAGGATCCCCGGAACGCGGACCTGAGGGCAGCGACACCGTGGCCGGTCCGGCGCGGAGGCTGGGTCCTCAAGCTCTATGAACACTCCCTGTCGATCCTGTTCCTGCTGCTGTTCCTGGCGTCCTTTACGCTTCACGCCATCGGCGGGGCGGAGGAGTACAGCTCCGAGCAACAGAGCCACGGCGGGGCTCCCGCGACGGTCCTTGCGTACCTGGCAACGAGCCGTTTCTGGTTTGAGTCCTTCCAGAACTGGCAAAGCGAGTTCCTGGCCGTCGCGGTGCTGGTGGGCGCGTCGGTGTACCTCCGCGAGCGGGGCTCCCCCGAATCCAAACCCGTCGCGGAGCCGCACTATGAGACAGGCGCCTGAGTGACGGGCGGCTGAGCGCTCAGGCGCCCTCGAGCACCTGGCTGGTGGCCCAGGCGAGGTACTTCGCGGCGTTGGCGACCGCGTCGTCCGGGCTGCCGGCCAGGTCCAGCAGCTGCGCCGCAGCCACGACACCGTGCTTGGCGAGGTCCTCCGGGGTGACCAGGATCCGACCCGCAACCACTATTACCGGGATTCCGAGGCGTTGCGCGGCGTCGGCGAGGGCAATCGGCGCCTTGCCGGCCAGCGACTGGGAATCCAGCGACCCCTCGCCGGTGATCACAAGATCAGCTTGCACGAGTTTGTCAGCCAGCCCGGTGAGTCCGGCCACCAGCTCGAAGCCGCTTTCCAGCGCGGCGTCGCCGAAGGCCAGGAACGACGCCGGGAAGCCGCCGGCCGCCCCGGCGCCGGGGATGTTGACGTCCCGGCCGGTGGATTCGCGCAGGACCGAGGCCCAGTTGCGGAGTCCGGCGTCGAGCAGTTCGACGGCGTCCGCGTCGGCACCCTTCTGCGGACCGAACACCTGGGCTGCTCCGTCGGAACCGACGAGCGGGTTCTGCACGTCGACCGCGATCCGGAACCTGGCCGAGGTGAGCCGCGGATCGAGGCCGCTGACGTCGAGCCGCACCACGTCGGCGAGCGAACCGCCGCCGAGCGGCACCACGTTGCCGGCGGCGTCGAGCGGTTTGAGGCCGAGCGCGCGCAGGGCACCGCTGCCGCCGTCGCTCATGGCCGAGCCGCCCAGGCCCAGCACGATCTCCGTCGCGCCGGCGTCGAGGGCGGCAGCGATCAGCTGGCCGCAGCCGTAGCTGTGTGCGCGAAGGGCGTTGGCCGGGGTGGGATCCATGTGCGCCAGCCCGGAGGCCTGCGCGGTTTCGATCACTGCGGTGGCCCCGCCGAAGGCGTCTTTCCGGATCGCCCAGGCCGCGCCGACCGGCGCCAGGATCGGGCCGACCACCGCGTTCAGCCGCTCCGCGTACCCTGCAGCGACGGCGGCTTCCAGGGTTCCTTCGCCCCCGTCGGCCACTGGAAACTGGATGGCCTCGGCGTCGGGATAGACGCGCAGGGCGCCTTCGGCGATGGCGGCGGCGGCTTCGGCGGCGGTCAGGGAACCTTTGAACTTGTCCGGGGCGATCAAAATGCGCATGGTCCCATCCTGCCAGCAGCCCCGGACAGTGGCCGCCGGAGCCGCGCGCCCGGCCGGACCGGGCCCGGCACGACTCCGTGCCGGGTTCAGCCGCTCCAGCCGCCGCGTTCCAGCAAAACTTCCTTGAGCACGTCCGCGCGGTCGGTGACGATCCCGTCCACCCCGAGGTCCAGCAGCCGGTGCATCTCCGCGGGATCGTTGACGGTCCAGACATGCACCTGCAGCCCGTGCCGGTGCGCCCGCCGGACGAAGCCGGGGGTCACCACGGTCACGGCGCCGTAGCTGACCGGGACTTGGAGGGCCTGGACGCCGCGGAGCGCACGACCGGCAGTGAGGCGCAGCAGTGGCGCCGGCAGTACCGGTCCGAGCAGGACGAAGAGGGCACTGGACACGATTCCGGCCGAGGCCGCGGCGGGACGGCTCAGCTGCTTCAGCACGGCCCGGCGCCGGCGGTCCGAGAAGCTGGCGATAAGTACCCGGTCATGCAGGCCGAACCGTTCGATCGCCGCGGCCAGGGTGTCCACCGAGTTCCAATCCTTGACGTCGAGGTTGAACCGGACGTCGGGAAAGGCTTCGGCGAGCTCCTCGAACAGCGGGATGGGCTCCGCTCCCCCGATCCTCGCCCGGGCCACCGCCTCCGCCGGGAGCTCCGAGATCCGGCCGCGGCCGTCCGTGACCCGGTCCAGGGTGTCGTCATGGAACAGCAGCAGAACGCCGTCGGCCGTGGTGTGCACGTCCGTCTCCAGGTGCCGGAAACCCAGGTCGACGGCGGCGCGGAACGCCGCCATGGAGTTCTCCAGTCCGTCCCGGGAGAAGCCGCGGTGGGCCATGGCCACGGGACGGTCCGGGCCGTCGCCGGCGGAGCCGAAATACGGGTGCGGGGTGCTCACTCCTGAAGCCTAGCGGAGCGGTGGCGGCAGGGCAGAGCACTGGACGGCACAGACAAAACGGACAAGCACCCGCGGCCATGGAAGGCGCCGCCCGATGTTCCTGCTTGAGGCCGCTGAGCTTGGGCCGGCCCTATGCTGGAGTGACGGAAATGTTTTCTGATTGGGGACCAGAGATGAACCGACTTATGTTCGGCACTGCCACAGCCATCATCGCGCTCTCTATGGCGTCATGTTCTACTTCCGCTGCCACGCCCCCGCCGGCGGACGGCGGAACGTTTGGGACGATTGACGAGTTGAAGGAAGCTGTGGAATCCGCTGGCCTGCGATGCCCGGCGCTGGTCTTGGACACACCGCCTGCCAAGTACGCCTCCGCCTCGGGAAGCTGCGGCGAGTTCTTATACCTTGCTACCTACAGCAACGACATGTACTTGGAGTCGGAGCTTGATTTCGCGAGGCCGGTTGGGCAGCGTGCGATCAATGTCGGCAAGAACTGGACCGTCGTCAGCGAAGACCCGACACTCATCCAAAAGAAGCTGGGCGGCACCGTCCTGCACACAGGGCCGTAGCCCCTTTTTGGTCAGTGATCGTGTAAGCGGTCCGTCCCGGCTTCCCCGAAATCTGCTGCGCGCTGTCCACGGGGGACCGGATCAGTTCGCGTGCGGGAAAATCTCCACGCCGTCGCTGCAGTGCACCAGCGTGCGGCCCCGGCCGCCGTCGAGGTCCACCCAGACGGCGGTATGGTCTGCCGTGACGGCGTCCACCCGGCCCGCGGTCTCATAGCCGGGCGCCAGCCGGACGCTGACCCGGTCACCCCGCTGCAGGCTCTGCCAGCGCGCGTCCGGCGCCGCCGGGCGCAGGGGCATGTCGTCCATGTTCTTCGTGCGGTACCTGGCCATGATGTCCCACCGTCAGTCAGCTGATCCGTCGTGAGGTTTCAGCGTAGGACGCCAAAGTGAACGCCAGTTGACCGGAAGCTGGGAGTCCGGTGTCTGCGCGGGCGTGGCTGCAAGCCGGCTGGCAGCGGGGCGTTCGTCAGGGACGCGGTTCAGGGGTCCGGGTCAGGGCAGCCGGACGCCCAGGGCGGCGAGCTTTGCCTCGAGGATCTGGGCGACGCCGTCGTCGTCGAAGTGCGGGGCCTGCTGCCCGGCGGCGAGGATGGCTTCCGGGTGGCCGCTGGCCATTGCGTAGCCGTCGCCGGCCCAGCGCAGCATCTCAATGTCGTTGGGCATGTCCCCGAAGGCCACCACGTCGGCGGAGGCGACGCCGAGGGAAGCGGCGTATTCGGCGAGGGTGACGGCCTTGTTGACGCCGGGCAGGGACAGCTCCAGGAGGGCCATGTTCGGCGCCGAGTGGGTGGCGGCGGCCAGATGCGCGACGGCGGGCGTGACTTCGGCGAGGAAGTCGTCGGCGGTGCCCTCCCGGACAATGGCGAGGAACTTCACCACGGAGTCCGTAGCGGTCAGGGTGGTGTGCAGCGGCGCCGGGGTGACTTCGGCCAAGAGTTCGCTGGAGCCGTTCTCGATGAACCCCGGTTCCAGGTGGAATCCGGTGAGGGTCTCGGCGGCGAAGAGGGCGGAGGGGCGCAGCTGCTGGATGATGCGGCGCGCCTCGAACACGGCGTCGAGCTGCAGGCCGCGGGCCGAGATCAGGCGGTCCGCCTCGAGGTCCCAGACAACGGCTCCGTTGGAGCAGATGACGGTTCCGGCGTGCCCCAGCCGGTCCTGCAGCGGGTGGAGCCACCGCGGCGGGCGTCCCGTGACGAAGACCAGCTCGACGCCGGCTTCCCGGCAGGCGTGGAACGCGCGGACGGTCCGGTCACTGATTTTGCCGTCGTGGCCGAGGATCGTTCCGTCAATGTCACTTGCTACCAGCCGCATACCGCCAGTCTACGTTGGCGGACCATTTCGACGGTTCCCCGCCCGAGCGACGTAACGCAGCGTCGAGTGTGCACGGAGCCGTCGAATCGGCGGCGGGCCTAGTGGCGTTCGTAGATCCCGGTCAGGCTCGCCCGGGCCAGGGTGTGCGGGGCGAGCTTCGCCTCGAGCTTCGCGGGGTGGGCTCCGGCGTCGAGCCCGGAGTGCGCGACGTCGAGGGCATGGACCGTAACGATGTACCGGTGCGGGCCGTGGCCCCTGGGCGGGGCGGCCCCCATGTAGCCGGTGCTGCCGCCGTCGTTCTTAAGCTGGAAGGCGCCCGGCGGCAAGTGACCGTGGCGCGAGCCTGCCCCGGCCGGCAGGGACGTGGTGTCCGCAGGGAGGTCCAGCACGGCCCAGTGCCAGAAGCCGCCGCGGCCCGGGGCGTCGGGGTCGAACACGGTGACGGCATAGCTCAGGGTTCCTGCCGGGGCGCCGCTCCAGCTCAGCTGCGGCGACTCGTCCTTTGCGCCTGCGCCCGTTGACGCGCCGCGCTGGGCCGGCGGCAGGGTCTGGCCGTTCTGGAATGACTCACTGCTGACGCGGAAGGACGGGGCATCGTGGTGTGTCATGGCTGCCTTTCAGTTGCTGGGGAGTTCTGCACTTTCAGGATCGTTGCCCGCGGCTTGCCGTGGCGCCTGTGCGCCCAGCTCCATCCGGTTCAGTTCCGCGCGGGTCGGCGGGTTGGCGCCGGCCCGGGACACGGTGACGGCGGCGGCCCAGGCTGCGTGGGCCAGGAGTTCCCGGAGGCTCCCGGCGGAGAGCCCGCGCAGGTCCTTGCGGTTCTGCGCGCCGTCCAGGCCCAGGTCCACGATGGCGGAGAGAAGCGCCGCCATGAAGGAATCCCCGGCGCCCACGGTGTCCGCCACTTTCACGGAAGGCGCCGGGAAGTGCGCTTCGCCGGCGGCGTTGACGCCCCAGGGGCCCTGGGCACCGCGGGTGACCACCACCATGGCGGGGCCCTCGGAACCGCCCAGCGAAAGCCAGCGCCGGGCCGAATCCAGCGGATCCTCGCCCGGGTACAGCCATTCGAGGTCCTCGTCCGAGGCCTTGACCACGTCCGCCAGCGTGACGAACTTCTCCGCCTGCCGGCGGGCGTAGTCGACGTCGGTGATGATGCTGGGCCGGCAGTTCGGGTCGAAGCTGATGGTCGCCAACGGATGGGCATGCTCAACGGCGGAGAGCACCTCGGCGGCCCCGGGAGCCAGCATCGTGGCGATCGAGCCGGTGTGCAGCAGGGTCGTTGCCTGCAGCATGAACGGCAGCCGGTCCGCGAGCCCGGGAAGCTCCCAGGCGAGCTGGAACGTGTAGCTGGCGGCGCCGTCGTCGTCGATCAGGGCGGTGGCCACCGAAGTGGGGAGCTCGTCCGGGCCCACCGGAAGGAGCACCGAGCTGGACTTCAGGTGGGCCGCCACGGATTCACCGTAGGCGTCGCGGCCGTAGCGGCCGATGAACTGCACCGGATGATCCAGCCGGGCCAGCCCGACGGCGACATTGAGGGGGCTTCCGCCCACATGGGCCTGGATTCCGGAGGAGCGCTGGACCACATCAACCAGGCCCTCGCCAATAACTGTGAGCATGCTCATACTCTGCCAGAGAACGCGGGACGGCGCCCGAGTGTTTCGGTGGGCGGGTGCCTCGGTCAGACCGGCGGGGCCGCCGGGACCGGCGCGTCGTCCACCGGGATCCCGGCCGGTCCGGCGTCGTCGAATTTCGCGTCGATGTGGACCACATCCCTGCCGGCGCGCTGCAGCAGGCTCGCGGCGGTGCCCGCCCGGTAGCCGGACGTGCAGTGCACCCACAACTTCCCGGCAGGTACGGAATCCAGCCGGCGCAGCAGCTCATGCAGCGGGATGTTGACCGCTCCGGCCACCCGCGAGGCCGCGTACTCGTCGGCCCGCCGCACGTCGACGACGGTGTCCCCGGGAGCCCGGCCGGCGAGCAGACCGTCCCAGCCCACCCGGGGGTAGGAGGCGAGGGCGGCGCGGGGCGCCAGCGCGTGCGGGTCCGTTCCGAGGGCGGCGTCCGGGGAGTCGATGCCAATCCGGGAAAGGTCGCGGATGGCCTTTTCCACGTCATCGCGGGATCCCACGAGCGTCAGTTGCTCGCCCCAGGGCAGGATCCAGCCGAGGTAGGTGCTGAAGCTTCTGCCGTATTCGAAGCTCACGCTGCCCAGCAGGTGGTTGCTGGCGAAGGCCACGCGGCGGCGCAGGTCCACTACCCACTCGCCGTCGTCCAGCCGGCGCATGAGCTCTGCGGCGTCGAGCGATTCCGGCACGGCAAGGTCCGCCGGCCCGGGGCCCGCGATGTTCGTGACCCCCATGTGGGCGTAGTAGGAGGGGTAGGCCGTGAGGTTCGCGATGAGTTCCTGGACGAAGTGGTCCTCGTCCGGGTCCGTCAGGGCGTGGTTGCTGGTGAGCTCGTCGCCGATGGTGGAGGATCCGGCGCGGCTGGCCGGGCCGGAGGAGCAGAAGGAACCGAACCCGTGGGTCGGGAACAAGGCGGCGCCGGGCGCGGCCTCCCCGGCGAGGCGGCGCACCGAGGTGTACTGGTCATGCGTCAGGCCAAGCGTGTCCTCGGCGCCGACAAGGTCCGTGCGGCCGACCGAGCCGTACAACAGGCTTCCGCCGGAGAAGACGGCCTGCTGCTCGCCGTCGTCCACGATGAACGAGAGGTGCGTGTGGGTGTGGCCCGGGGTGGCGACGGCCTTGACCGTCAGCGCGCCGACCTGGACGATCTGCCCGTCCGTGATCGGCTGCCGCTCGAATCGCACCGGGTCTGCGGCGTTCACGAGGTAGCTGGCGCCGTGCGCCCGGGCCAGCTCCAGCCCGCCGGTCAGGTAGTCGTTGTGGATGTGGGTCTCGGCGACATGCGTGATGGTGACGCCTGCGTCGCGGGCGGCCGCCTCGACGCGGTCCGTGTCCCGCTGCGGGTCAATGACCAGCGCCAACGTGCCGTCATGGACGAGGTAGCTGCGGTCTCCGAGTTGCGTGGTCTCAATGACGATGACGTCCATGA
>DATIUQ010000062.1:0-10412 GCA_035466775.1 Arthrobacter sp. | reverse complement strand
TACTGGTAACGGGCGGCCCCAAAGGAAACAACATCGCCGGACCTCAGGATGACGGACCCGGATGCGGGGCGTCCGTTGACGGTGGTGCCGGCGCTGGACCCAAGGTCCTGGACGGACACACGCCCGTCGTGGTCCACGGTCAGTGACGCGTGAACCCTGGAGACGCTGGGTTCCGACAACACCAGGTCATTTGAATGGCTCCGGCCCAGGGTCATATGTCCGCGCGTCAGTTCGAGGTCGCTGCCTAAGCCGCCGCGCGGTCCGAGGGCAATGAGTCGGGAAACTTTGTCATCCACTGGTTCAGTTCCCTTGGCGAGTCCGCAGTGAAGTATCAGGCTACGGAAAAGGCGTTACTGGGGCGTTACCACTGCAGGTTTCGGAAGATACAGGGAAAAGGTCATTCCGTTGCCCGGTGGACGGAGGCTAGCCTGAGCCATGGTCACTGTGGGACCGGCAGGCCAGGGCATGGAGCTGCGGGCGGGGCTCGCCACTGAGCTGCGCGCCTTGCCCGGCCTGCTGAAAGCGCTGGGCATGCTGGAAATGACCCACCTGGACGTGCAGCAGGCCACCGAAAACTGCCTGGCCGAGAACCCGATGCTGGAGCGGATGGACGGCCACCCGTGCCCCGGCTGCGGCCGCCATGTCCAGTCCGGCTCCTGTTACCGCTGCCGGGACAAGGGCGCTGCCCTGCACTACCAGGACGGGCCCGAGCCGGGCATTGACCCCTTCAGCACCCTTGAAGCAGATGCCGGGCTGGAAGTGCGGCCGGACTCCCGCGGTGCCCTCGAATACGTGATGGGACACCTGACGCAGCGGGGCACCCTGGACGCGGAGCCGGACGAGATCGCGGAGTTGCACGGGCTGGAGACCGTTCAGGTCCAGGAAGCCCTCCGGGCCCTCCGCGCCGTGGGGCCGCCCGGCATCGGGGCAGCGAGCGTCACCGCCCTGCTGGCCGCCCAGGCCGAGGCGCTGGTGGAGGCGGGCGAGGCGCCGGCCTGGCTCCCCCGCCTGGTCAGCGACCACCTGGGCGACCTTGCCGCGGGAAGCACTGCCGACGTCGGACGCGCCCTGCGGATCCCGGAAGAGCAGGTCCGGAAGGGGCTGGCCATCATCCAGGAACGGCTGAGGCCGTTCGCCGCCGCGGAGACCGGCCGGACAGACGCCGCCCCCACCGCCGACGTGTTCCTCTACCGCGGGCCCGACGGGTCCCTGGAGGTGGAGGTGCCCGCGAGCGCCTGGTTCGGTCTCAGGCTGGTGGAGCTATCCGACGGCGTGAAAAGGGCTCCCGAGGCGAAGCAGTGGCTGGCGGAGCACGAACTTGCGGCGCAGCGGCACATCTACCAGGTTGACCGCCGGGCCAGCGTCCTGCTCCGCATCACCGAATGCGCCGTGGCCCGGCAAAAGGATTTCCTGGACCACGGCGACGGGCACCACCGGCCGCTCACCCGCACCGCAGTGGCGGAGGAAATCGGCGTGCACCCTTCCACCGTCAGCCGGGCTGTCCGCGGGAAGCGGCTGCGGCTGCCCTCCGGCGCGGTTGCCGATCTTTCCTGCCTGTTCGGCAAGGGCCTGGCCCCCAGGGCTGCCCTGCAGGGGCTCCTCGACGCCGGCCCGGAGCGCATGTCCGATGAAATGCTTCGCGAAGAGCTGAGCCGCCAGGGCTTCAGCATCGCCCGGAGGACCGTCACCAAGTACCGCCACTCCCTCCAGTAACCGGAGCCCGCCGCGAACCTGCGTTCGCGGGAGCGAACCCGGCTTCGGCTCCGCGGTGCCGCGGATGCGCCGACTGCCAGCGATCCGCCCCTCCCCGAAGCACCCGTCCGTGTTGGCACGAATTGTGCAGTAGGAGGGGTATGCGGTGTTCCGCGAGGGTGTCCCCCAAGGCACCTGCAAGCATCCGGGAAGGAAATACTCATGCACGACATCGACAGGGCCCTGTTCGAAGGCCAGGACGAAGGCACCTGGGGCGAGGTGATGGATGAAGAATCCGGCTTCTCCTTCGAAGGCGAACAATCCCCGTTCCAGGCGGAAGAGTCCAGCGAGGACAGCGCCGGCGAATTCTGGGGCGAGACCGACAGCCAGGAGATGGATGAACTGTCCCTGGCCGCTGAACTGCTGGCCGTCAGCGACGAAGGCGAGCTGGACCAGTTCCTTGGCAGCCTGGCCAGGCGGGCCGTTTCCGCGGCCCGCGACTTCGCCGGATCCGACGCCGGCAGGGCCGTGGGCAACATCCTGAAGTCCGCGGCGCGGAAAGCACTTCCGCAGCTCGGCCAGGCCGTGGGCAACTACATCGTCCCCGGCGCCGGCGGACAGGCCGGACGGCAGGTGGGCAAGTGGCTCGGCAGCAGGTTCGAAACAGGGCTCCAGCTTGAGGGCCTCTCGCCGGAGGACCGCGACCTGGAGACCGCCCGGGCGTTTGTCCGCTTCGCCACCTCCACGGCCCAGCGCGCAGCGTCCATGCCCAAGAGCGTCCCCGGCCCCCTCGCCGCGCAGAAGGCCGCAACCGCCGCGGCCCGCCAGCACCTTCCGGGGCTGCTGAAGCGCCCCGGCCAGGCCGGCTCCCCTGCGAAACCTGCGAACAGCGGCCGCTGGGTCCGCCGGGGCAACAACATCGTGATCATCGGCGCCAGATAACCCCACCCACAGAACAACCAAGCCAAAGGACATTGACATGAGCACCAACTACTACGCAGGCGAGACTGAATCGGCTTTCCCCTGGGCGCAGGAGGAAGAGGACGAAGGCAGCTTCAGCGGCTATGAAGGCGAACAGGACAACGAGGAAAACCTGGAGTCCGAGCTGGCCATGGAGCTGCTCAGCATCAGTTCGGAGGAGGAGCTGGACCAGTTCCTGGGAAAGCTCGCCCGGAGCGTGGTGCGGAACGCCTCCAAGTTCGTCAAATCACCCATCGGCAAGGCCCTGGGCGGTGCCCTGAAATCGGTGGCCAAGAAGGCGCTGCCCATCGTGGGAGGCGCGATCGGCTCCTTCGTTGCTCCCGGCGTCGGCACTGCCATTGGAAGCAAGCTCGGCTCCCTGGCCGGCGGGCTGCTCGAGGCCGAGGAGGCCGAGTCGATGGATGAAGCGGAGGCCGAGGAGGAAGCGGCCCGCCGCTACGTCCGGTTTGCCCGGGCCTCCTACCGCAACGCCGCCCGCACCCCTGTGTCCGTGCCGCCGGCCGCCGCTGCCCGCGCCGCGGCCACCAGCGCGGCCCGGCGGTACGCACCGTCCCTGCTGCGTTCCCGCCGCGCCGCGCGGCGCAGTTACCGCGGCGGAACCCGGATCTACGGCGACCAGTATGCAGGTGCCGTGTGGGGCGCCCCGGACGAAGGCTGGGACAGCCAGTCGAACGGCGGCTCGAACGGCAACTCAAACGGCGGCGCCGATGAAGGCCGGTGGATCCGCCGTGACGGACGCGTCATCCTCCTCGGCGTGTGACGGCGCAGGCGACGGGCAGAAGGGAGGCGAGCCGGATGGACACAAAGACCCTCAGCACCAGCCTGATCGAGAGCGAAGCAACCGGCCTGCTGACCCGCCTTGACCAGGTGAAGCCGTTCGTCATGCACGAAACGATGGTCCTCGCCGCTGCCCTGCCCCGGGACGCCCAGCTGCTGATCGAACGGTTCCTCCACTCCGGGCGCAACGACCTCCGCCGGCAGCTGGCATCCTTCCTGGACTGGCTGCACGACGAGGGACAGTTCGCCACGGCCGCCGAGCAGCAGCACCGGTTCGTCCTCATCCGCCTGCAGTTCAACGTGGTCCTGGCCCAGTTCGATCTCTTCACCGAAGTGGTGACCCAGCGCAGCGAACACTCCACCGGCGTGTGGCTCTCCGGGCTGGACATCCTCGCGCAGGATGCGCTGCGGGTTGAAACGTCCGACGACGGCGACACCAGGCTGGTGGTCTACCTCGCCAGGGGTGCGGGTGCTGCGATCCGCCGGGCCAAAACCCGGCTCCCCGGGGGCAAGCCAAATCCCGTGGGCATCATCCGGCTTCCCCGGGAGCGGATGATCGGCAGCGGGATCGCCTCGTCACTGGTCCATGAAGTGGGGCACCAGGGCGCGGCGCAGCTGGAACTGGTCCCCTCCCTGCGCGCCGAGATCGAGCGGCACACCACCGGGAACCCGGGCGGCGTATGGGAGGCGTTCTCCCAGTGGGTCAGCGAGATGGTGGCGGACCTGTGGTCCGTGGCCACCGTGGGCATCACCTCGACCATCGGGCTGCTGGCCGTGGTGAGCCTCCCGCGCTATTTCGTTTTCCGCCCCAGCGGCACCGATCCGCACCCCATGCCGTACCTGCGGGTGCTGATCTCCGCCGCCATGGGAAACGCCCTCTACCCGCACCCGCAGTGGCAGGAACTCACCCGGGTCTGGAAGGCGATGTATCCGCTTGCCGGACTCCCGGCCGAACACGCTGCCTGGATCCGGAACTGCGAAGCCCGGATCGGGGACCTCGTTGAGCTGCTGCTGACGCACCCCGTGCCGCTGGCAGACGGCCGCGAACTCGGCTCCATCTTCCCCCTCGGCGAGCGCCAGCCCGGGCAACTGCTCCGCCTCCACCAGGCATGGGGCGACGACTTCGGCGTCATGGCCCGGCAGCGGCCGGCCCTGGTGTTCGCCGTCCTGGGCCAGGCCAAGGCGGCCGGACGCATCACGGCAGCGGACGAAAGCTCCCGGCTGTCCTCGCTGCTGACCGCCTGGGCAGTCCGGGGCAGCCTCGACGTCCTGGGCTCCCCGGCGCCTGTCCGGGGACATTCACCGCACACCTTCACCACAACAGCACCAACCATTAGGAGATAGCCATGGAATTCACCCGACAACCGATATCGCCAGTGTTTGCGCGTCAAGAAGTAACCTTCGGCTTCCAGCTCGAAGATTGGGAAAAAGATACAGGCAAATATGATTTCCGTATTCTGGACGACGCAGGCAAGCCGATCCCATTTGCCGGCGAAGCGGGTGGGACTCTGACTCACACTATGGAACCAGGTACTACCTTCAGGCCTACAGCACGGTTTCCTGGCCCGGGCACCTACACGGTTCAAGTCAAACCCCCAGGGAAGGGGTGGACGGCTCTTGACGTCGTAAAGGTCGACCCTCCAGACGAAGCCCCCATCCTCAAGGTGGCCCTCGAACCCAACGCGAAACCCAGCAGCACGCACGCGCATTTGTGGACCTTTATCCAGAGCGTGGGAAAGAACATCAGGTTTGAGCGCTTCACCCGGTTTGCCGGACACAATGCAGGGCGTCTTACGACCTTTCCGGGCTACGGATCGTTGACCTACGAAAAACTTCACGACCTGGCAACGGAGTTTGTTACCCAATCAGCCCTCGGCTACACGTTCGGCCCGCGCGATTGGGAAATCGGGAAAGGCCAGGAGGCGGCGATCAGAGGCTCATACGTGAGCGAGGAACGGGACGACCAGCCGGCAGCGTTCCCGCCAGGATTCGCTGAAAGCAGCCAGTACCCCCTGCGGCTCGTGCCGTTTACAGAGCTGATTTACGTGTACTGGCTGGAGGAAGGCATGTTGTTCCAGTCCCTGAACAGGATCCTGGCCCGCTTCCAGAACCGCCGTGCGGTACCGGCCGGGGATCCGCTCTCCCGGCTAGCGGTCAGCCCGCTCCTGCCGCTGCGGGGACTCCTGTGGGGGCTCGCGGAAGCGGAAAAGGACCGCCTCTCCCTGCGGCGCCGCGCTGCCGAGTACGAGTACCAGTACGGTCTGCAGCTGATCGGTCGCGCCATCCCGCCGGCTGAACTGCTGGTGGAGCGCAGGACCCAGTTCCTGCAGGCGTTCCACAGCCTTCTGAACGAATGCCATCACTTCTACAAGGAGCACAACGACAAGACGGTGGACGCGGATGCCTTTCCCCTGCTCAGCAGCCTGCGGGAACTTCACCTGGTCCTGGCGAACGGGGCCAACAACCAGTTTGCCGATCTTTCTGTCACGGCCCGCATCGAAACCGTCGAAGTGCAGTGGATGCTCGCACAGCCGGAAATGCGCGAGTTCCTGGGCGGCCGCACGATGGTCCCCTACGACGAACCGTGGATGGACCGGGTGGACACCATGAAGTCGATCCAGGGCTGGTCGGACGCGAGTATCACGCACTTCTACGACCTGGCTCTCCACGGCGAGCAACTCCTGCTGTCCGTCCGCCACGGGCGCTGGAACGAATCCGACATGGACGGCGACGACGCGGAGAACTGGGCCCTCGTGTGGAAGCCGTCCGTCCAGCGCTACATCCACGCCTACCGTGCCGTCACCGGCGTGGACCTCAGTGAGCGGGTGGACACCACCATGCCGTCCACGCTGCTGCAGCGCCGGCTGGCCCAGAAGCTCGTCCGGTACTGAGGCGCGGAGATGTCCGCAGCATCCGGAAGGGCCGACGGCGGGGCGGACTTCACGTCCGCGCTCTTCCTGGGCCAGCACCACCCCAGCGCCGGCTTCCGTCCGTGGACGGAGTTCACCACGGGCGTCCCGGCGGCGCTGCGGGAAGTGCCGGAAGCCGGAATGCTTGCGTCGGAGATCGCCGAACGGCAGCAGGCCGCGTCCGGACTGGTGGCCCGCTCGGCCCTGCACGGCCTGATGGACGTGCTGCAGGCACTCCCCCGCCCGGGGGACCTGCTCCTGGTGGATGAAGGTGCGTACCCTCTCTCCCAGTGGGCCTGCAAGGCCGCCCAGTCCCGCGGCGTACGGATGGTGACGTTCCCGCACTTCCGGCCGCCCGCCGTCGTACCCCACACCAGGACGTGGGTGCTGACCGACGGCTGGTGCCAGGGGTGCGGCCGGCCGGCCCCGCTCGCCGCGATGCAGTCCCTTGCCGGGCAGACCGGCGGCCAGGTGATCGTGGACGATTCCCTGGGCTTCGGCGTCCTGGGGCGGCGGTCCGCGGAGGGCAGCTTTGGGGACGGAACGGGGACGCTGCGGTGGGCCGGGTTGAAGCACGACGGCGTGGTGTGGCTTGCGTCGCTGGCGAAGGCGTACGGGACCCCGGTCACGGTCATCACCGGGGAGGGCGGGGCCATCAGCAGGCTGGCACGGCTCGGCGGCAACCGCCTGCACAGCAGCCCGCCGTCGGCAGCCGATCTCGGCGCGGGCCTCAGCGCCCTCGGCAACAGCCGCATTCCCCGCCTGCGTGCCCGCCTGTTCCGGCTCACGCTGTGGCTGCGGCAGGCCTTGAACGATCTGGGCCTGGCCCCGTTGGGGCTGCCGTTCCCCATCGTGGGAACCCGCACGGATTCGCTCCTGCAGGCACGGCGGTGGCGGAACGGCCTCGCGGCCCGGGGCGTGCAGGCCCTGGTGCAGCTGCCCCGCTGCCAGCCCGGCACCCTCTTGTCCGCGGTGGTACGGGCGGACCACTCGCAGGCGGACCTTGACCGCCTGGTCCGGGGCCTCGCCCAGGTCACCCGGGACAGGCGGGCGGCGTGATGCAGCACCTGGTCATCGACTCGCACGTGCACGTAGGCACCGCCGGCGTTCCGCTGGGGCCTGCCGACCCGGAAACGTCCTTCGCCCAGTGGCAGGCCCGGGCCGCCGCCGCCGGGATTTCCGGGGCGGTGCTGATGGCAGCGCCGGTGCGGACGTATGCGGCGGCCAACCGCGCCGTCGCGGAGCTTGCCGGGCGCGATCCCGGCAAGTGGCTCTGGTACGTGTTTGTGAACCCCGCCAGGGACCGGGGACGGGTGGGCGCCGTGGTGGCTGCCGCCGTCGGACATCATGCCTGCGGGATCAAGGTGCACTGGTCCGACGCGATGGCCACGGACGAAGTGGCCGACGCCGCAGAACGCCACCGCCTGCCCGTCCTGTTCGACCCCGGCGGGGACGTGCAGCGGGTGGCCTACCTGGCCGGGCGGCACCCCAATGTGCCGTGGATCGTGCCGCACCTGTCCTCCTTCGCCGATGACTGGCGTGCCCAGAAGCGGCTGATCGGCCTGCTGGTGCGGCTGCCCAACGTCTTTACCGACACGTCCGGGGTGCGGTACTTCGACCTGCTGGAGGAGGCCGTTGCCCGCGCCGGCGCCCACAAGGTGCTCTACGGCAGCGACGGGCCGTACCTGCATCCGGCCCCGGAGCTCGCCAAGATCTTCGCGCTTGGCCTGATGCCCGAAGACCGGGACCTTGTCCTGGCCGGCAACATCCTGCGGCTGACCGGTCCGGCCCGGAAGGCCGCCGGCGCCCGCCGTAATGTCACAACGCATTCCAGGAGGACTGAAGCATGGCCATGACCACGTTGGGTAAGGGACCCGAAACCATCACCGATGCGGGCCTCGCCGAGATCAAGCCGGACAACCCTGCGGCCATCAGGAAGGGGCTGAACCAGCTACGCGACTACGTAAAGCAAAGCAAAGCGGCGCGCAGCCGGGCCGGTGCACCCCGGCAGGCCTGGATGCAGGGAAGCGAGCCGGAACGGAATTCGATCTGGCTGGTCACGTACTCACCCTGGTCCGCGAAGTCCGGCCCTCCCACCCACGTGCGCGTGTTCGCCCACCAGGTGAACGGCAGCGAACTGGTGAAGGGCAGTTCCCTGCCCGGCATTGACCGCCTGATCCTGTCCCGCCGCGAGCTCCCGAAAGTGGAGCTGCCGAAGATGATCCCGTTTCCCCACCCCAAAAAGGCCGACCTGTTCGGCCTCACCGTGGAATCGTATGTGCGGGACGCCTTCGCCCAGGCCTACAAGCGCCCCCGGCAAAGGCCCCAGCGGCCGGGACGGAAAGGCCCGGACGTCCTGTGGCGCGAGCTCGAAGAACTGTTCCGTGAACTGGCGGAGGAAACGGGCGACGGTTACTGGCGCGAGGTGGCGGACGAGCTGTCCTCGGGGGTCTGACACGCGCCGTCCGGGCCGGTTTTCCTGGCCTGCCGCTGCTGGATGGCCCGGTCGGTGAGGCCCAGCATGGCGGCAGCGGAGTGCACATTTCCGCCGCTCCGCTCCACTGCCACGTCCACCGCCGCCTCCGCCGCGCGTTCCTTGATTTCGCGCAGGCCCAGGCCGCGGTCCACGGCCCAGGCCACCGCGGCCCTGAAGGGATCGCCGCCTGCATTTGTCCCGGCGGCCGGGGCTGGGTGCGTGGAGACGGGCCGGTCCTCCCGGGGCAGGTCGCCCGGAGTGATGGCGCCCGGACCCACGTGGCGGGCGGCAATCCGGAAGGCCAGCTGGCGCAGGTCGCGGAGGTTGCCCGGGTAGGCCCTGCGCAGCAGCACGTCCTGGACCGAGCTGTCCACGTCCGGATCCGCAGGTGAACCACTGACCTCCCGGCAGAACCGGGCAAAGAGGGACAGGATGTCCTCCACCCGTTCCCGCAGCGGCGGCATGGTGACCATCGAGGCGGCGATCCGGTGGTACAGGTCGGCGCGGAAGCTGCCGGCCGCCACCTCACCCTTGAGGTCCCGGTTGGTGGCACAGATGAGCCTGAATTTGCTGTGCAGCCACTTGTCGCCGCCGACGCGTTTATAGGTGCCCTCCTGGACCACGCGGAGCAGTTCGGGCTGCAGGTCAAGCGGCAGTTCCCCCACCTCGTCCAGGAACAGGGACCCCTGGTCCGCCCCTGAGCACGCGCCGGTCCGGACACTCACGGCACCGGTGAATGCCCCGCGCTCGTGGCCGAAAAGCTCGCTCCCCATCAGGGTGGGCACAATGGTGGTGCAGTCCACGGTCACCAGGTTGCCGCGCTGGTGGCTGACGGCATGGGCCACCCTGGCCGCCAGCTCCTTGCCGGTCCCCGTTTCGCCCTGGATCAGGATGGGGCCGTGCCCGAACCGCGCCGCCACCACGAGGTCCCGGAGCGCGGACCTGAAGGCGGGGCTGTTGCCGGTCAGTTTTTCCCGGACCGCAACCGAATCGAGGACCGCTTCAACATCCTGGATCCGCTGCATCCACGCCGATACCGCCGGTACCTGCCCCTGCCACGCAATGCATTCCGCTGCGCCGGCGTCCAGCACGGGCCAGGGCTTCAGCTTGCCGCCTGGAGGCCCGATGACCATCACCCGGCTCCGGCCATACTCGGCTGCCCCGAGTGCAGCCCTCAGGTCCTGGGAATCCGATGCGGAAAAGATGATGCCGGCGCTTGAGCCGCCGCCCGCGGCATCGGATTCCGCCAGGGCCACACCTCCTGCGCTGAGCGCGGCGATCGCCTCCCGGGCCCACAATTGCTGCCCTGTGAGATCGATCAGCCACGGCATAACACTGATCCCCTTCACATGAGGCACCCCAGGAACGAATGCAAAGACGCGAGACATATGATCATCCGCCGCGTTACGGGGGCGTTACAGTCCACGCTGCAGCTCGGCGAACGAGCCAGCTGACGCCGGTATTCCTGCGGACATGGAAGCGCCCCGATGTTATTGGGGGATACATCGGGGCGCCTGGAAAAAGCATAGGTCCGGGGTTTATTCAAATCAAATGCCAAACCCGTACGGCGGGGCGAA